>NZ_JBOKRY010000002.1:0-157858 GCF_051972595.1 Simiaoa sp.
TACTGTTTTACAGAAGCTGACCGCTGGGATGTGACTTTCCAAGGACGAAAAAAAGCACCTCTTAGATTAACTCTAAGAAGTGCTCTTACTTCATTGCCCAAACCTGTGCCCTTTCACCTGAAATTCGTCATGCTTCATAACGATTCATCATTCTCCCAAATTTTGTTGTCAAATTGTTGTCAAATGCGGTCTGACATCATGGTTTTAGACATTTTATATTTAATTTTAGTACAGCTTTGCACCAGCCGGGATGTGGTTATCAACCATCAGAAGATGGAGCTTTTCTTCTCCCTCTTCCTCATGGATTGCACTGAGGAGCATTCCACAGGATTCAATTCCCATCATGGCTCTCGGTGGCAGGTTAGTGATTGCAATTAAGGTCTTTCCAACCAGCTCTTCCGGCTCGTAATAAGCGTGAATACCGCTTAAAATCGTACGATCTGTGCCTGTTCCATCATCCAGAGTGAACTGTAACAGCTTCTTGGATTTCTTAACAGCTTCACACGCTTTAACCTTTACAGCTCTGAAATCTGACTTGCTGAAAGTATCGAAATCAACAAATTCCTCAAATAAAGGCTCTACCTTTACCTTGGAGAAGTCGATAACTTCTTCCTTCTCAGGTGCTGCTGTGGAAGTGCTGTTTTCTGACTTCGCAGACTTCTTGTCAGCGTCCAGGGACTTCATTGTCGGGAAGAGCAGAACATCACGGATCGCAGGAGAGTTGGTCAGCAGCATTACCAGACGGTCGATACCGTAACCGATACCTCCGGTAGGAGGCATACCGATCTCCAGTGCGTTCATGAAATCTTCATCGGTCGTATTGGCTTCCTCATCACCTGCTGCCAGTGCAGCTTCCTGCGCCTTGAAACGCTCTCTCTGGTCGATGGGGTCATTTAACTCGGAATAAGCATTACACATTTCACGTCCGTAGATGAACAGCTCGAAACGCTCTACATAATCAGGCTTGTCCGGCTTTCTCTTGGTCAGAGGAGAGATCTCTACCGGATGATCCATGATGAATACGGGCTGGATCAGATGCTCTTCTACGAACTCCTCGAAGAACAGGTTCAGGATATCGCCCTTGGCATGACGCTCTTCGTAGTGCACACCCTTCTCGTCTGCCAGCTTCTTCGCTGCAGCGGTATCGGGAATCTGGTCGAAGTCAACGCCTGCGTATTTCTTGACAGCATCTACCATGGTCAGTCTCTCGAAAGGCTTGCCCAGGTCGATGGTCTCTTCTGCATAAGGGATCACGGTAGTACCGCATACTTCCTGTGCCACATAGCGGAACATGTTCTCAGTCAGATCCATCATTCCGTAATAGTCGGTGTATGCCTGGTACAGCTCCATCAGTGTAAATTCCGGATTGTGTCTGGTGTCCAGACCTTCGTTACGGAATACACGGCCGATCTCGAAGACACGCTCCATGCCGCCGACGATCAGTCTCTTCAGGTACAGCTCCAGGGAGATACGCAGCTTCACGTCCTCATCCAGCGCATTGTAATGGGTCTCGAAAGGTCTTGCTGCGGCACCGCCGGCATTGGATACCAGCATGGGCGTCTCTACTTCCAGGAAGCCCTGTCCGTCCAAATAACGGCGGATGGCACTGATGATCTTAGAACGCTTTACGAAAGTATCCTTAACATCCTGATTCATGATCAGGTCGGTATAACGCTGACGATAACGGATATCGGTATTGGTCAGGCCATGGAACTTCTCAGGCAGGATCTGTAAGCTCTTGGACAGCAGTATTACCTGGGACGCATGTACGGAGATCTCGCCGGTCTTGGTCTTGAAGACTTCGCCTTCGATACCTACGATATCGCCCACATCATACTTTTTGAAATCCGCATAGGACTCTTCTCCGATGCTGTCTCTTGCCACATATACCTGAATGTTGCCGGGCAGATCCTGTACATTACAGAAGGATGCCTTACCCATGACACGTTTGGACATTACACGTCCGGCGATACGGACGGTCTTGCCTTCCAGTTCTTCGAAATTATTCTTGATATCGGTGCTGTGATGGGTCACATCATATTTGGTGATCTGAAAAGGATCCTTGCCTGCCTGCTGCAGGTTAGCCAGCTTCTCGCGCTTTACCTTAAGCAGCTGATGAATATCCTGCTCCTGTACATTTGTGTTCTGTGTATCTGCCACTTTTTTCCACTCCTTACTCTGTCTTACTTACTCAACGTTACTTCTCTGGATCTCCAGAATCTTATATGAGAATACACCTGCGGGTGTCTCTACTTCAACGGTATCGCCGACCTTATGGCCGATCAGTGCCTTACCTACGGGGCTCTCGTTGGAGATCTTGCCCTTTAAGCTGTTGGCCTCGGTGGAACCTACGATCTTGTAATCCAGCTCTTCGCTGTATTCGATATCCAGGATCTTGACCTGGCAACCGATGTTGATCTTGTCCAGATCTACTTCATCCTCGACTACGACTTCTGCGTTCTTCAGGATTTTTTCCAGCTCTTCGATACGGGCTTCGATGTCTCTCTGCTCATCCTTCGCTGCATCGTACTCAGCGTTCTCGGACAGGTCTCCCTGCTCTCTTGCTTCCTTGATCTTCTGGGCAACTTCCTGACGTTTTACCACTTTCAGATCATGTAACTCATCCTCATATTTTCTGAGGCCTTCGTAGGTCAAAATGTTTTTCTTTTCCTGCATGATACCGCACCTTCCTGTTTTCTATATTTTGTGCTGCCGACACTCCCGGCAGCATAACTGCCTAATCAACCGGGTTATTATACCCATTTTTATTGATGGTGTCAAGGTATTCCAAGGCTTTTCGCGGGTCTTTCCACTCTTTTTTCATGGAAAAATAACGGATCTGCGGACATCCGTACGCGACACGGCGTTCCTTTTCCTCCGATGCCGGAAAATCCAGCCAGACACTGCCCGCTGCCAGCCCGCCGCCATAGACTTTGTCGCTGTCGCAAAAATCCAGCACCAGGCAGGGGGCTGTCGCCTCCAGCCGCACCCTGTCGTAATCTGCTGCTTCCGCTAGCAGACGGATCTCCGGGATCAGCCCGTATTCGTCTTCCAACTCCCAGGTAAGTCTCTCCTCGTCCTCCCGTAATTCCCGCGCCGTGAGGTACCACTTCATGCTTTGAAGTTCCTGTGCATATTCGAGAATGACATACGGCAGAAAAGGATTGTGCCCCAGCACGATCAGATCCCGCCACAGGGGCTCACCTTTTGCCTTTTCCCCATAGGCAAGCAGATGTTCCAACCATTCCTGCTGCAGATATTCCCGAAATTCCCTTCCGTAATAAAAAGACAGGGGTTCACGGCACACAATGTATGTGTGGTCCGGATCCTCTGTCAGTTCCCGCAATTGTTCCCGGAGTATTTGCTCCGTCTGTTTCTGCTCCGTGCCATCCGCTAACGTCACTGCCGCCCTGACCAGACGGTAATCCCGGAATAGATATTCCGTCCGGCGAACAGTCACCGCCTCCGTAGTTTCCTGCGTTTTTGCAGTTTTCCACAGTGCCCGGAATATTTTTAAAAGTTTTCCCCGGGATGCTTTTCCCTTCTGCACAGGCTGTGACTTACATACCGCTGCCTGTGCCCTCTGTTCCACGGTTTGTCTCACCGGATAGAGATACAAAATAGTGTCCATGCTACAGTGTATGCAGCCGGCCCGATTATATGCACAGTGCTGCATCACACAAAGCCATATTCTATACAGGCCTCCGCAGACACTGCTGTACACCGGGCTCCCGGCACTACTCTTCATCCGGGAATATGTCATACACGCCCCGGATCAGTTCGTCCATTTTCTCCATGGTGTTGATGGTCTGACGAAAATGGGCGGAATGGGGCATTCCCACGGTATACCAGGACAGATGCTTGCGCATCTCCCGGACGCCGGTATATTCGCCCTTGTATTCCAGCTGCAATGCCGCATGGCGCAGGATCAGCTCCCGCTTCTCTCTGTTCGTGGGGCGTGCCGGGATCGTGCCGTCTGTAAGGTACGAGACCACTTCCCGAAAGATCCAGGGATTGCCCTCCGCCGCCCGGCCGATCATGACGCCGTCACAGCCGGTCTGATCCATAATGGCTTTCGCTTTCTCGGGGCTGTCCACATCGCCGTTACCGATGACAGGGATCTTCACCGCATCCTTCACCTGTGCGATGATGTCCCAGTCTGCCTGTCCACTGTAATACTGGGCTCTGGTCCGTCCGTGCACCGCTACCGCTGCCACACCACAGGCTTCCGCGATCTTCGCGATCTCCACGGCATTGACATGGTCATCATCAAAACCTTTCCGGATCTTCACGGTCACCGGCTTGTCGATGGCTCTGACTAACGCCGTCAGGATCTGCTCCGCCAGCTTCGGATCCTTCATCAGTGCGGAGCCCTCGCCGTTATTCACTACCTTCGGTACCGGGCATCCCATGTTCAGATCCAGAATGGAAAAAGGGCGCTCCTCGATGCGTTTTGCCATCTCCGCAAGAATCTGCGGATCAGAGCCGAACAGCTGCAAGGAAGCAGGCACCTCGTCGGGATGGATCTCCATAAGGCTGTCGGTATTTTTATTGTTATAATAGATTGCCTTGGCACTCACCATCTCCATGCACACCAGTGCTGCTCCCATTTCTCTGCAGAGCAGACGAAATGGCAGGTCGGATACGCCTGCCATGGGTGCCAGGATGATGGGATTATCCAGGGTCACATTGCCAATCTGTAATTTCTTCATAATTTCTCCGTGATCCGGTATCCTATATTTTATTTATAGATTCTTTTACGTATCCTGTTTGCGGATCTTGTCTGCGGATACTACTTCCGGTTCTTGTCGTAGATGATCCGCAGTCCATCCAGCGTCAGAGAGCTGTCATAGATATCAATGCTGTCGGTCTCGTCTGCGATGGCACGTCCCAATCCCCCGGTGGCTACCACCTTCAGATTGTCAAGACCGCTCTCTTCCTTTACCTTGCGAATGATGTATTCCGTCTGTCCGATCTGACCATACATCAGACCGGCCTGCATACTGGTAATGGTCTCCTGTGCCAGAATGGTCTTCGGCTTGCGGATCTCGATATTTGGCAGCTTCGCCGTCTCTTTCCATAAGGCTTCAGAACTGATGCGGATGCCGGGAGCAGTGATACCTGCGGTAAATCTTCCATCCTCCGTGATCAGGTCATACGTGGTTGCTGTACCGAAATCCAGTACCAGCACCGGTCCGCCGTATTTCACATATGCTGCCACCGCATCGACGATACGGTCCGCGCCGATACCTCTGGGATCCTCCGTAGCCACCTTAATACCGCTTTTGACTCCGGGGCCTACGATGAGAGGCTTCGTATGCAGATAGCGGATGACAGAACTGGTCAGGGAATGCATCACATCCGGCACGACGCTGGCGATGATGGCTCCCTCGATATCCGAGGTCTCAATTCCGTTATTTTTCAACAGCTGTGTGATCATGATCCCATATTCATCGGAAGTTCTGGGAGTCTTTGTCATGATCCGGAAAGTAGCTGCCAGTTTTTCCCCCAGGAAGACACCCATGGTCATATTGGTATTGCCCACATCTATGACAAATATCATTCGCCGTCCTCCTCATCCAACAGTGCCGAGACATCCTCTTTTTTGATAAATACACGGTAGTACAGACTTAAGGATTCAAAAAGCTCCTGTCTGCTGCGGCGGATCTCAGCGATCAAAAGTCCGGAAGAAATCTCATCGTAATAGATGTCATCGTCATCCGCGTTGGTCTCCATGACTACGTTGCCGTCCTCTTCAAAAGCAATGGTGAACACGCCACCCACTTCCTCTGTGAACAGCACACAGATCACATGCAGCTCCTGCTTGATGGAGTCCGGGATCATCTTGAATTGTTCTTCGTTAAAATAATATTTTTTCTCATAGGCGTTGGCGCCACAGAGTACAACTTTGTTCTCGTCCATAATTCTCTATCCTGTTTTTTATTCTCAATCTGTTTCTGATCCAGTCAGGGCTTCTTGCTTTGCTCCCTCAGGCACTACACGTAGCCATAGATTCCGCGGACGGATACCTCACCGGCATAGACTTCCTCTACTGTGCCGTCCTGTCTCTCTACGATAAGCTCGCCCTGGTCGTTGATACCTCTGGCAATGCCACGGTATTCTCCCTTGGGATCCAGTACACAGACCTCTCTGTCCTGGTTCAGGAGAAGCTTGGCATAGGAGTCTCTGAGCCCTTTCAGGTCATGGGTCTGTAAGAAGATGTCGTAATCCTCCTCAAAAGCTTCCATGATGTCCGCGATCAGCTGGCTGCGGGAAATACAAAATCCACACTGTTCATCAATGGCTGCTGCCCGCTCCCTGATCTCCTCCGAGAATTCCTGCCTGCGCACATTGATGCCCACACCGATGACGATGTGATGGATATAACCCTGCTCCATGCTCATCTCTGTGAGGATGCCGCAGACCTTTTTTCCATCCACGACGATATCATTGGGCCATTTGATACCGACCTTCGCAGCTGCCTCCCTGCTGTCACGGCCAAGTGTCTGCCGGATGCCCTTTGCCACCGCCAGTGCCATGACTAACGTTAACATGGGTGCGCAGTCCGCAGTAAAATCCGGCTTTAATAGTAACGTGTAGTAGATATTCGTCGCCGCAGGGCTCTCCCAGCCGCGGCCTCTTCTGCCACGTCCGGCAGTCTGCTGATCCGCTACGACTAACAGTCCGTTCTCCGCGCCTTGTTCCGCTTCCTGCTTTGCGCGGATATTGGTGGAATCAATACTGTCAAAAAACAGCAAAGGATGTCCCACCCATTTCGTCTTCAGTCTGCTCTGAATATCCGCCTGGTTATAGACTTCCTGTGCCTGTTCCACCAGCCGATAGCCGCGGTTCTGTACCGCTTCAATGACATAACCTTCCTTTTTCAGTTGTCCGATGGCTTTCCATACCGCAGTTCTCGATACGCCGAACTGCTCACAGAGCTCCTGTCCGGAGACATACACCCCGGACTCCGGTGCTCCTGCTGCCACCTGCTCCTTTTTTTCCCGAAGGAGCTCTAATATCTTTGCTTTCATACTCATAAAGTTGCCGCCATCACTGCCTTGATTGTATGCATACGATTCTCAGCCTCTTCAAATACCAGAGACTGACTGGATTCAAATACTTCATCTGTTACTTCCATCTCGGTAATACCGAATCTCTCACCCATCTGGGCGCCGATCTTGGTCTTGAGATCATGGAAGGCGGGGAGACAGTGCATGAAGATTGCCTGCTTGCCGGCATTGTCCATGACTGCTTTGTTCACCTGATAAGGAGACAGCTCCTTAATACGCTCGGTCCATACTTCGTCGGGCTCACCCATGGATACCCAGACATCTGTGTAGATCACATCCACATCCCCTGTTCCGGCCTTAACATCCTCAGTCAGTGTGATGCTTCCACCGGTCTGTGCGGCGATTGCTTCACATTCTGCCACCAGTTCTTTTGCCGGGAAATATTTTGCAGTGGTACATGCGGTAAAATGCATACCCATCTTCGCGCAGGCTACCATCAGAGAGTTGCCCATGTTGTAACGGGCATCTCCCATGTAGGTCATGCGGATCCCCTTCAGGTGTCCGAAATGCTCACGGATGGTCAGAAGATCTGCCAGCATCTGTGTGGGATGGAACTCATTGGTCAATCCGTTCCATACAGGAACCTTGGAGTATTTTGCCAGTTCCTCTACAATATCCTGTCCAAAGCCACGGTATTCGATACCTTCGAACATACCTGCCAGTACTCTGGCGGTATCGGCGATGCTTTCTTTTTTACCGATCTGGGATCCGGTGGGATCCAGATAAGTGGTACCCATTCCCAGATCATGCGCTGCCACTTCAAAAGCACATCTGGTACGTGTACTGGTCTTCTCGAAGATCAGAGCCACATTTTTGCCTCGGAGAGTATCTACGGGGATTCCCTTTTTCTTTTTATCTTTCAGGTCTGCTGCCAGATCCAGCAGATATTCGATCTCTTCCGGTGTAAAATCCAGTAACTTTAAAAAATCGCGTCCCTTTAAATCCATAATACTCCTCTTTTCCGAGGCTTCTGACCTCTGCATTTTTAGCTATATGTAATCAATATACTTCATTATTCGGCGTTTTTCAACCCCTCGCAGCATGCACTTTATGCTACGTTTTCTGATCTTTAGAGCAAAAAAGGATCCCTACCGGCACTCCGGAAGAGATCCTCTTTGATCTGTCTGACTCTATTCGGTATGACTTTTATTCTGCTTTTTTGCCGGCTGCTGCCTTGAAGGTCTCTGCTACGCTGGCAATACCCTGCAGTTCTGCGGGAAGCAGGATCGTGGTAGCCTGACCGTCTGCCACTTTTTCAAAAGCTTCCAGACTCTTTAACTTAAGGACTGCTTCGTCTGCGCCTGCTTCTCTTAGCATCTTGATACCATCGGCATTTGCCTGCTGCACCTTCAGGATGGCTTCGGCTTCACCTTCTGCCTCACGGATCATTTTCTCTTTCTCAGCTTCCGCACGAAGGATGGCTGCCTGCTTATCTGCCTCTGCACGGAGGATTGCAGACTCCTTGGCACCTTCTGCCTCCAGGATCTTCGCCTTCTTCTCACCTTCGGCACGGGTTACGGCTTCACGTCTCTCACGCTCTGCCTTCATCTGCTTCTCCATGGCATTCTGGATCTCTGCGGGAGGAATGATGTTCTTCAGCTCTACACGGTTGACCTTAATACCCCAGGGATCGGTGGCGATATCCAGTGCTGCACGCATCTTGGTATTGATGGTCTCACGGGATGTCAGTGTCTGATCCAGCTCCAGGTCACCGATGATGTTACGCAGGGTGGTGGCAGTCAGATTCTCGATTGCCATCATAGGATTCTCTACGCCGTAGGTGAACAGCTTGGGATCGGTGATCTGATAGAAGACTACGGTATCGATCCGCATGGTTACGTTATCCTTGGTGATCACAGGCTGGGGCGGGAAATCCGCTACCTGCTCCTTTAAGTTGACTTTTCTGGCAACCTTGTCGACGAACGGGATCTTCAAATTAAATCCTACATTCCAGGTAGCCTGATAAGCACCCAGACGCTCGATGACATAGGCCTGTGCCTGAGGAACGATCTTGATACAGGATACGAAGATCCATAATACTAAAACGACAATAATGATCAATGCTAACATTTTTCCTCCTTCTGCGTACGTTTATGTACGCTGCGTATCCCTTGTACGCGCTTTTCCCTCATGTATTGGTTCTACACGATTCTTACGACTGCGGTCCCGATAGGTTTTCCGTCACTTTTGCCATCTGGGGATCCACTTTGACGATCAGCTTGACTCCGCTGACTGCCACAATGTCCACCACGGTCCCGGGCTGTAAATTCATCCCGTCTGCTTCGGTTCTGGCACTCCACTCCTGACCGCCTACCGTTACCTGTCCTATGCCCTGCAGATTGTCGATCTCACTGGTCACGATGGCCTGCCTGCCGATCATGCTTTCCACGTTCGTCCTTACGCGGTCCTTGTTGAAATACCGGACAGCGACAGGTCTGGTGAAAAATAACAGCAGCAGAGATACTGCAAAAAATAACAGGATCTGTAACCAGACCGGTCCATGAAATGCGGCAACGATCACTGCCACCACTGCGCCTCCGGCGAACCATATGCTCGTCAGTCCCAGCGTAGCGACTTCCACACCGATCGATACGATCAACACCACAAGCCACAAGGTTACCATTTCACTCATGTAATCACTCCTTTGGTTTTGTAGTTGTATCCAGTGTACTACAAATATATGTGCGTGGCAACCGCTACTTTTGCACGATACTTATGGTTATTGTGCTGTCCTGGGATGTCTTTTTAGTCAAAAAGACGGCATCCCCTTTAGGACACCGCCTCTTTTGTATTCTTTTGAGTTTAATAGAATACATGATTACCGATCACGATTCCGTCACGGCCGTTGTTACGTCTGAAGTGTGTCAGATCTCCCACATTGGATACGCCGGAGATGGCTTCTTCCGCTGCCTTGATGCAGCTTGCGTTGATCTTGCCGGATTCGTATACGGTATTTACCTTACCGTTCAATGCCGGAGTGAACTGTCCGGATGCATAGATCACACCGTGGATACTGTTAGGATAAGCACCGCTTCGTACACGGTTCATAACCACAGCACCTACTGCCAGCTGTCCTTCGTAGCTTTCGCATCCTGCCTCGCACTGGATCAGTGCTGCCAACAGCTGTGTGGTATCCGCATCGGTGGTGTACTCACCGTAGTTCACATGGCGCTTAGCTTCACGCTCTGCGGCTTCTCTTGCCTTGATCTCCTCTAAGGTCTCACCGGAGTCGATTTGGAAATCCAGTGTTACATATTCGGCGGACACATAGCCGTCCGTACCTTCATAATCAATGCAGACCCATTCGGGATTGCTGCTGTCCACGACATCTACGATGTCACCCTTGGGAACCAGTCCCAATACTCCTGCATCCTGACTGGCTTCTGTTCTCACGCGGAGAGTCTCCGTATTGATCTGTGCGATCATTCGTCCCACATCATTTGCCAGTGCTTTGGCATCCTCACCGAACAGAAGGTATTCATTCTTCGCCCAACCGATCAGGGTTCCGGACTGGATCTTAGTCCATCCGTCCTTCTGCTCTAAGATTGTACCTCCACAGTCCTTGTATAACTTACCGACCTTGGAAGCATCCTCGCTGGCATCGCTTCGTACATTCACGGCATCTCTTACGTTTGCCATGACCAGTCCGGAACCGATCTCATCCTCAGAGGGAAATGTCAGATTCAATTCCTTTACTGTGGCATTGATCACCTCGGTACTGTTTTTGGAACCGGGATCTAAGATCGATGCGACACCACCGTTCAGATCATTGACATAGTTTTTGGTATTGCTTGCCTGTGCGGTCATGCTCATTTGCATGCTCAGGAAGATAGAACAGAGCAGTCCTGCACATACAGCCAGCATTCTTCTGCTTTTTGTCATCTTGATACACGCCTTTCCCACAGGAAAATTCCCCAGACGGGGTGGTATACCTGCGGCTCTACCAGTGAATAGTATATGATATATTTCTTAATATTTTCACCGGTTTGTTACAAAAATGTTAAATTTGTTACGCGGAATATCATAGCAGATGACAAAATTTTTGTCAAGTTATGGGGGGTTGGGCGCTATTTAGCCATGACAGCTCGGCTTGCGCCATCCGCAAAGTCGCGTTATCACGCTTTTCGTCACTGCGTGACTACCTTTGTTCATGAACCGGCGCTCAACTCATGAACATATTCGTTCACAAAATCATGTTAACATGATTTTTGCTCTCGACTCTGTTCATGGTCGAGCTGTCACTACATACATTTCGACTTCTCGATGCAGGCGTCCATGGCATCCATCACAGCGGCGCGCAGTCCCTTCTCCTCCAGCACCTTGACTGCCTGGATCGTGGTGCCTCCGGGAGAGCATACCATATCCTTCAGCTCGCCGGGATGTTTTCCGGTCTCCAATACCATTTTGGCGCTTCCGAGTACGGACTGTGCTGCGAATTCATAAGCCTGTTTTCTGGGCATTCCGGCTGCCACAGCCTCATCCGCCATAGCCTCGATGAACATGAATACATATGCGGGAGAGCTTCCGCTGACTCCCACGACCACATCCATCAGTCTCTCAGGCACGACACTGGCGATGCCGAAGGAACGAAGCAGGAAAAGCACCTGCTCTAAATCTTCTTCTGTGACATTCTCCCCGGCGCAGACACCGGTGCAGCCTTCCAGTACCAGGGCCGGCGTATTGGGCATGCAGCGGATCAGCTTAAGCTCCGGTCTGCCAAATGCATCCTTCAGATACTGTAGATTCCTGCCTGCTGCGATGCTGACGATCAGGGTATCAGCCTTCACAGCATCCTTAATCTCGGCGATCACTTCCGGGAAAAAGACAGGCTTTACGGCCAGGAACAGGACGTCCGCCTGCGCGGCTACCGTTTTGTTATCGGTCGATGTGTTAATATTAAATTTTGATTTGATTTTTTCTGCGGTTGCTTCTGTCTTAGAAGAACCGATGATGTCCTCCGGCTTTGCAATGCCTTTCTGCAGCATGCCGCCGATCATTGCCGTTGCCATATTTCCCAATCCGATAAATCCAATCTTCATAATACATTGTCCTCCTGTTCTGTTTTCCTACCTAAATATCATATAGCCCCGAACCGCTACTATGCCTACAGTTTTCGCTGTCTGTGCGCCTCATACATCAGAAGTGCCGCAGCGATCGAGGCATTAAGGGATTCCACCTTACCCTCCATGGGGATTTTGAGGTACTGCCCGGACTGGTCTGAGATCTCTTTTGTCAGCCCGTTTCCTTCATTGCCAATGAGGAATGCGGTGGGCTCCCGGAAGGAAAAGCTATCGTAATATTCCTTACCCTTCAGGTGGGCCGCATAAGTATGGATCCCTTTTTCATGCATCTGCGTAAGCACCGGGGATAACTCCGGCACATAGACAAACGGTACCCGGAATATGGAGCCCATGGTGGCACGGATGGTCTTGGGATTGAAGATATCCACGGTCTGACTATTCATGATAACACCCGTTATTCCAGCTCCTTCCCCAGTACGGATCATGGTTCCCAGGTTCCCGGGATCCTGTAAATTCTCCAAAATCAAAAATAAAGGCTCCGGCTGTTCCAGAAGCTGTGTCAGGTCATAGGAAGGCTGCTCCAACACGGTGAGGATACCCTGGGGAGTCTGGGTATCTGCCATTTTTGCAAATACTTCCGGGGATACGGTCTCATAGCCGGTCTGCTGAAGCTTATCCCAGAATGCAGTATCGCCGTTTTGGGCATTCTGCCGAAGCTTCTGCTCCAATTCTTCTGTGAGATAGACCTCTCTTACACTTTTTACCGGGGCTTCCTCACACATTCTGACGCCTTCCGCCAAAAATACGTGATCCTTACGCCGTTCCTTCGCCTTCGTCTGCCACTGCACGACCTGTTTTACTTTTGCATTGTTGCTGCTCGTGATCATATCTGTATGCTCCCTGCTCCTAAAGATCATAATAATATGGTTCTCCGTTCTGCGAACTCCTGAATCCATAACAAGCATGCGTAATCCGGGCTAATCGTCCTACTTACATATGTTTGTTTACTCATCTCATAGAGTGCATCCCCTGTCTGCAAGCAGTCGGGATGCATTCTATGGATGAATTTATTATAGTCAAAAAGGCGCTTCCACGCAATGGGAAACGCCTTTGTCTTCGTATCCGTTCAGACACTCTTATTCATGATGTCTGAACTGTTAAATTAAATGATGTCGGGGTCAAAAGCCCCCGACTTTGATGCCTACGGATTGTTCCGTGCTACGCACTCCCACGTCTCCGCTCCGCTTCGGTCCGTGCTAAACATGTGCCACTGGCACATAGCACCCTACCCAATATTCGCATATCGTGGGATTATCATCCCACTTTTATGCTCATATCGGGGCGGGTCCTAAGGTCTTTCACCCACTTATGAGCAAGCTCATGTGGGCTTAGACCTTTTGACCCTGGCATCATTAATTTAGATGGAAAGTAAATGAGATACCTCAAACTGATAATCGTTGATACCCTTCTCCATCTGCAGTGCATCCTCGATATCGAAATCGATGAATTCGCCGTGCTGATAACCAACGACACGATTGGTCTTGCCTTCCAGCATGATGTCTACTGCGTAAGCACCCATGATAGATGCATAGTAACGATCCTTCGCAGTAGGGCTTCCTCCACGCTGCATGTAACCTAAGATCGTAGCACGGGTCTCAATACCGGTAGCTGCCTCGATACGGCGTGCCATGGAAGTGGAATGTCCGATTCCCTCGGCATTGATGATGATGTGATGGGTCTTGCCATGCTTACGGTTGGTAATGATATTATTGATAATATTCTGTTCGTTGTAATCGTACTTTTCGGGAAGCAGGATATCCTCGGCACCGTTGGCAATACCGCACCACAGAGCGATATACCCGGCATTTCTGCCCATTACCTCGATGATACTGCATCTCTCGTGAGAGGAAGAGGTATCCTTAACCTTGTCGATTGCCTGCATTGCAGTGTTCACCGCGGTATCGAAGCCGATGGTGTACTCGGTACAGGCGATATCCAGGTCGATGGTTCCGGGAAGACCGATGGTATTAATGCCAAGTCTGGACAGAGCCTGCGCACCACGGTAGGAACCGTCACCGCCGATGACAACGATACCGTCGATACCATGCTTTCTGCAGATCTCAGCACCCTTCTTCTGTCCTTCCGCCTCCTTGAACTCCAGGCAACGTGCGGTTCCAAGAATGGTACCACCGCGCTGGATGATATCAGACACATCCTTGGCTTCCATATCTACGATCTCTTCATTCAAAAGACCCTGATAACCTTTTTTAATACCCTTAACCTTCAGTCCTCTTGCAATGGCTGTACGAACAACTGCACGGATAGCAGCGTTCATTCCCGGTGCATCACCGCCGCTGGTCAGTACGCCGATCGTCTTAATCTCTTTTGCCATGACTGTTACCTCCTAAGTAAACGAACGAATAATTTTCTCTTCTCGACTTCCTATTTTAATCTATTTTGGTACGGTTTTCAATAGGTTTCGTTATAAATTTAACATTTTCTTTTCCAAACAGTGTATACAATTTTTCCAGCAGTTTTTCATCCGCTTTTACACGGAAATTTGACGGCAGGATCTTGTAGTTTTTCGTATCCCGCAGGAAGATCACCACATCATCATCGCCCTCGAAATCCGCTATGGCCTGCAGAAGTTCCTGCTCGCGCTCCTTATAGGCTTCTCTGTTTGCAAACTGGATCCAGGCTCCCGCCGGCATCCCTTTTTTCTGCCCGGTTTGGGCGTCCTGCGGCCGTTTGCCGGGTTGCGTCTGTTCCACCGTTCTGCCTGTCTGTCCGCCTGGCATGGCGCCGACCGGATACTGTCCGCTGCTGTTCCCGGGATTACGGTATCCGTTATTGTTACCATAGCTTCCGTTACGTATGTTGCCTCCCCGGCCTCCGTAATTTCTGGGAAACAACGGCTGGTTCGCCGCTCTGGCTGCCTGTGCATCCTCGAAGCTGCTGATCTGGTCACAGATCAGCTTGCCGTCCTTGTCTTCCTCCAACGACACTCTGCCCCGGATAAACACTTTCGCATCTTCCACAAGCAGCGTGCTGTAACGCTCATACACCTGCGGAAATACCACGACTTCCACATTGCCGATCAGATCCTCCACATTTAAAAATGCCATGATCTTGTCGTTCTTGGTGTATTTTACGTTTTTATCCGCGATCAGTCCGCCGATGACCGCATTTGCCTGATCCTTAACCAGTTCCACCTCTCCGGACTCTTCATCCAGTGCAAAGTCTCCGGCGGTATTGCTGATGCAGCTCTGCCACAGCTCCTGGTATTCCTCTAAAGGATGACCGCTGACATAGACACCCAGAACCTCTTTTTCAAAGCCAAGCAGCATTTCCTTGCTGTATTCACCTACATTCGGCATCCGGATATCGAATTCTTCCTTATCTTCTTCGCCGGCGATATCAAACAGGGAAATCTGCCCTGCCAGGTTGTTTTTCTTATCGTGCGCAATATGATCCGCGATCTGCACATAGACGCTCATGAACTGTTTTCTCGTGCCACCCAGTCCGTCCATGGCTCCTGCTTTGATCAGGTTCTCAATTGCCCGCTTGTTCATCTCTTTTTTGTCGGACATACGGGTGATGAAGTCCTTCAGGTTTGTGAAGGGGCCTCTCTCCTTACGCTCCTGCACCAGACTGTCGATGACCGGACGTCCCACGCCTTTGATGGCCGTCAGGGCATAGCGGATCTTGCCATCTGTCACGGAGAATCCGGCTTCTCCCGCATTCACATCCGGCGGAAGAATGGCGATATTCATGTTCCGGCAGTTCAAAATATACTCCGATACTTTTTTCGGGTTATCGATGACGGAGGTCATCAGCGCCGCCATGAATTCCACGGGATAATAGTATTTTAAATACGCCGTCTGGTAAGCCACCACCGCATAACATGCCGCATGGGACTTGTTAAACGCATACTTGGCGAAGTCCATCATCATGTCGTAGATCTGTCCTGCGGTCTGCTCATCAATGCCGTTGGCAATACAGCCGGGGACATTCTCCTCCGGATTACCGTAGATGAAGTTTGCCCGCTCTTTTTCCATGACGGCCTGCTTCTTTTTACTCATGGCACGGCGCACCAGATCGCTTCGGCCCAAAGTATATCCCGCAAGATCGCGAACGATCTGCATTACCTGCTCCTGGTATACGATGCAGCCGTAGGTGGGCTTTAAGATCGGCTCCAGCTGCGGGCAGGCATAGGTGACGGCATCCGGATGGTTCTTACCCTGAATATACTTCGGGATAAAGTCCATAGGGCCGGGACGGTACAGGGAGATACCTGCCACCACATCCTCCAGATTCTGGGGACGCAGTTCCTTCATGAAGCTCTTCATCCCCCCACTTTCCAGCTGAAACACGCCTTCCGTTCTGCCGGTGCCGATGGAAGCCAGTACTTTCGGATCATTATAGTCGATGGCATCCACATCAATGTGTCTGCCGGTGGTATTTTCAATAAACTGAACCGCATCATGGATCACGGTCAGGGTACGTAACCCCAGGAAATCCATTTTCAGAAGTCCCAGCTCTTCCAGTGTCGTCATGGTAAACTGAGTGACGATGGAACCATCGGAGCCTCGTGACAGGGGCACAAATTCATCCGCCGACTTCTGACAGATGACTACGCCCGCCGCGTGCATGGAGGTATGTCTGGGTAATCCCTCCAATCGTTTACACATATCGATCAGGTGATGTACCTGTTCGTCCTCCTGATAGAGCTTACGGAATTCCGGGTTCATCTCCAGTGCTTTATTTAATGTAATGTTCAGTTCATTGGGCACCATTTTGGCAATGGAATCCACAAAAGCATAGGGCAGATCCATGACTCGTCCCACATCGCGGATGACACCTTTCGCCGCCAGGGTACCGAAGGTGACGATCTGCACCACCTTGTCGTTACCGTATTTTCTGCCTACATAATCGATGACCTCCTGTCTTCGTTCAAAGCAGAAATCCACGTCAATATCGGGCATGGAGACACGTTCCGGGTTCAGGAATCGTTCAAACAGCAGATTATAATGGATCGGATCAATGTTGGTGATCTTCAGGCAATATGCCACGATGCTTCCCGCCGCAGAGCCTCGTCCCGGTCCCACGGGGATCCCGTGCTCCTTGGCATAATTGATGAAATCCCATACGATCAGGAAGTAGTCCACATATCCCATTCTCTGAATAACGCCAAGCTCATAGTCCAGGCGCTCCCTGAGAGTCTGTCCGGTCTCTCCGGCGGGCTGATTGCCATCACCGTAACGTTCCGCCAGTCCGTCATCGCAAAGCTTATTCAAGTAGCTCCAGGAATCGTACCCTTCCGGCACATCGTATTTCGGCAGCTTCGTCACGCCGAATTCGATCTCCACGTTACAGCGGTCCGCGATCCTCTGGGTATTCTCCACCGCCTCCCAGGCATAGGGGAACAGTCCCTTCATTTCTTCTTCGCTCTTGACATAATACTGTCCACCCTCGTAGCGCATACGATCCTCGTCCGCCAGCTTTTTGCCCGTCTGCAGGCACAGCAGGATGTCATGAGGGATCGCATCCTCGGCATAGGTATAGTGCACATCGTTGGTGGTCACCAAGGGAATGTCCAGCTCTCTGCTCATCTGGAGCAGTTCCATATTTACCGTGCGCTGTTCCGGGATGCCGTGATCCTGTAATTCCAGAAAATAGTTGCCCTTGCCAAAGCATGCCTCATACTTACGGGCTGCCATTCTCGCTTCTTCTTTCATGCCCTTTAAAATAAACCGGGGCACTTCTCCCGCAAGACAGGCAGACAGCGCAATGATACCCTCATGGAACTCCTGCAGTACTTCCATATCCACACGGGGTTTATAATAATAGCCTTCGGTAAAACCGCGGCTGACGATCTTCATCAGGTTCGCATAGCCGGTATTGTTCTCCGCCAACAGCACCAGATGATGGTAACGGTCCTCACCGCCGGTCAATTCCTTGTCAAAACGGGAATTGGGCGCCACGTACACCTCACAGCCCAGGATCGGCTTGATCCCCGCTTCTCTGGCTGCACGGTAAAAATCGATCACACCGTACATAACACCATGGTCGGTGATCGCCGCGCTGTTCATGCCCAGTTCCTTGACTCTGGCTACATATTCTTTAATCTTATTGGATCCGTCCAACAGAGAATATTCTGTATGGACATGAAGATGGGTAAACGCCATGTTGCTGTTCCCTTTCTAGTGCCTGTCTAGTGCAGTTCTTTTGCTTTTTTCACACATTCCTCGTAGGCCGGTCCTGCCTGTTCCCTGTGATAACCCGGAGCAAGCATCGCCGCAAAATACAGGTTCTCCAGTGTCTCTTCCTGTGCCGCTGTGGGATGGGAAGGCACCACAACACGGGTGCTCCATACTAACATACAGCCGGTATACTCCACCATGAAAAATATGGGCTCCATATTTTTCTCCATGCGGCTGTTCAATGTCAGTTTATCTTCACCGGAGATCTCTTCCAGCTTTTTGATATGAGAAGGCTGCGGTTCCTCTACACTGCCGTCCGGCAGGATCACGCACTCGCAAGGCTCCATATCTTCCCTGTGTGTATTGATATATTCCATGACAGTCATTCTCACACCTCCTTTGTTCTATCTGTCAGTCTGTTATTCTTCCGCCCGGATCGCCCAGCGCATTTTCGTGGAACGGGCTCTTCCGTTCTGCGCGCATTCCTCCGCGGAAGGGCGGATCACATCCCTGGCATAGTCTTCGTAGATACCGTTGCGGCAGCCTTCCCGCAATGCCTGCTTCACCAGCTTGTCCTCACCGGAATGGAACGTCAGGATGGCGACTCTTCCACCGGGTTTTAAGGCTCCCGGCAGCTTTTCCATGAATTCATACAATACTTCAAATTCACGGTTCACATCAATACGCAGAGCCTGGAACGTTCTCTGACAGGTCTTCTTGATCGTATCTTTTTTCTCCTTTTCCGGGAGGAAATCCAGTGTCTTCTCGATCACATCTCTCAGCTTCGTCGTGGTGTCGATCCGGTGTCCCTTACGGATCTCATCGGTGATCGCCTTCGCCAGTTCCTCACAGTAGGGCTCGTCGGAATTCTCATAGAGCATTCCCGCCAGTTCTTCCCTGCTGATCGTATCTAAGCGCTCGGCCGCACTGATGCCCTGTGTCTGATTCAGTCGCAAGTCCAGGGGTCCGTCCACCTTAAAGGAAAAGCCTCTCTCCGGATTATCGATCTGCATGGAGGATACTCCCAGATCCGCCAGGATAAAATCAAATCCGCCGGCCTCTTTTGCAATTTCATCTATGGTACAGAAATTCTGCAATTTAATCGTCAGGATATCCTCTCCATATCCGGCCTCTGCCAGACGTTTTCTCGTCTTGGCAGACTCTTCCGGATCCACATCTGTGGCATAGATATGCCCACGGCCCTGTAACTGTTCCAGCATAGCCTTCGTATGTCCGCCGTACCCCAGTGTCGCGTCAAATCCGGTCTCTCCCGGCTGGATCTTCAGAAAATCCAGGATCTCCTGTACCATAATGGATCTATGCATGCCTGCGGGAGTATTGCCCTTGCTGATGACATGGGCTATGGTATCCCCGTATTTTTCCGGCTGTAATTCTTTATATTTTTCCTCGTATTTTTTAGGATATTTTCCCTTATACCGCACTCTGCGCTTATGGGGTGTCTGTTCCTGAGCCATTCCCATGATTACCTCATTCCAAATTAGTATAGTGTCGGAGTTAAAAGCGCAGGCACCCTCGCCGATACCTGCGCTTCCTCTTTCTCTTTTCTCTTCCTTTTTCCGTTTCCTTTTATCCTTTTGGATGATGTCTTTTATTATAATGCTCTCTTGATCGCTGCCATCAATTCATCATAGGTCTCATATGCCGGCAACTCGGGATGATCCTTTTTGATCTGCTCAGTACTCTTGAACAAAAAGCCTGCCTTGCTGGCCTGGATCATTCCCAGATCGTTATGGCTGTCACCGCTGGCGATGGTCTGGAAGCCGATGGACTGCAGCGCCTTGACCGTAGTATATTTGGAATTCTCCACACGCATCTTAAATCCAGTGATCTCTCCGTTCTCGGCTACTTCCAGTGAATTACAGAAAATGGTCGGATAACCTAACTTTTTCATCAGAGGACCGGCAAACTGTGAAAAGGTATCGCTGATGATGATGACCTGGGTAATAGAGCGCAGCTCGTCTAAGAATTCCTTCGCGCCCGGGATCGGGTCGATCTTCGCGATCGTATCCTGAATTTCCTTTAAACCCAGACCGTGCTCCTTCAGTATTCCAATTCTCCATTTCATTAATTTATCGTAATCCGGCTCGTCTCTGGTGGTTCTCTTAAGCTCCGGGATCCCGCTGGCCTCCGCAAATGCGATCCAGATCTCCGGTACCAGTACTCCTTCCAGATCCAGGCATACAATATTCATATCCATCCTTGTGTCCTCCCAGTAAATGCAAATGTATTTGCGAAAAGTATACCCTATTTTACTGCTTCGTGCAACCATTTACTTTCTTGGCACTTTCCTTGGCATTTTTTGAAATTTGCTTGTAATTTTTACTTTTTCTTCCTTATTTTTGTGACATTTTTACTGTTTACTTTGTTCTATATGTGCTATAATAACCATAGTGCAAAAAGAACTTCCGACAAGCTCTCATCTACACCAAACCAACGTAGAGATAGAGGAGGCAATTGTTATGTTGACATTAAAAGCTGAGAAAAGAAATCCTGATGAAAAGGCAAAGAAATTAAGAAGAGACGGTTTTATCACCGGTGTCCTGTACGGCAAAGAAATGAAGGAAAACGTATCCTTGAAATTCACAGAGAAGGATGCAGCTGCTTTCATTAAAAACGCAAAAGAAGGTACGCAGGCTTATCTGGAACTGGACGGCAAAAATGTAGATGTTCTGGTGAAAAATATTGATTTTGATCCTCTGACAAAGAAATATATGGCTCTGGACTTCCAGGCTCTGGTAGCCGGAGAAGTCGTATCTGCGACGGTTCCTATTGTATATCTGAATGAGGACAAGGTACAGGGTATCTTTGAAGCAGAGTTGTCCGAAGTGCATTACAAGGCTGATCCCGCACATCTGTTGGAGCCCATTGAGATTGATCTTGCTGCACTGCCTCAGACGACCAAGACCATGTATGTGAAAGACCTGAAGCTGGAGGAGAAGGGCGTCCATGTCACAACCTCCGGTGAACAACAGCTGTTCCATATCGGTGCATACGGTCAGGAAGAGACTGACGAGGACGAAGCTGCTGACGAGACGAAATAACCCACTGCAGCGATCATTGATTGTTCCTTGAATACCACCCGGGGAGTTTGGTGATATACTCCCTTCCGGGTGGTATTATGCATTTCTTACTAACTTGAAAGTTACGCGAGCAATTTAGTAAGAGAAGTATATTACTGCTCAGGCAGTAATATACTTCTTAACTGTCGCTCCACTTACAAGTACTTCTTTAACAGATCCACCTTGTCCAGTTTCTCCCAGGGCAGATCCACATCGGTACGTCCGAAGTGACCGTAGGAAGCGGTCTGCTTGTAGATAGGTCTGCGCAGATCCAGCATCTTGATGATGCCTGCGGGTCTTAAGTCAAAATTCTCACGGATGATCTCTACCAGCTTGTCATCGTGCAGTTTGCCGGTGCCGAAGGTATCTACCATGATGGAGGTAGGCTGTGCTACACCGATAGCGTAAGACAGCTGAATTTCACACTTCTCAGCCAGGCCTGCCGCTACGATGTTCTTCGCAACGTAACGAGCGGCGTAAGCGGCACTTCTGTCCACCTTGGTGCAGTCCTTGCCGGAGAAAGCTCCGCCGCCGTGACGTGCATATCCGCCGTAGGTGTCTACGATGATCTTACGACCGGTCAGTCCGCTGTCGCCGTTAGGTCCGCCGATCACGAAACGTCCGGTAGGATTGATGAAGAACTTGGTGTCTGCATCGATCATGTCTGCGGGCAGAACGGGATCAAATACATATTTCTTGATATCCTCATGAATCTGTTCCTGTGATACATGCTCGTCATGCTGGGTAGACAGAACGACAGCTTCCAGACGGACAGGCTTGCCATTCTCATCATATTCTACGGATACCTGGCTCTTGCCGTCGGGTCTTAAATAAGATAATGTTCCGTCCTTACGCACCTTGGTCAGCTGTCTGGTCAGCTTGTGTGCCAGGGAGATGGGATACGGCATATATTCCGGAGTCTCATCGGTAGCGAAACCGAACATCATGCCCTGGTCTCCTGCACCGATCGCATCCAGCTGCTCGTCAGTCATATGGCTCTCTCTTGCTTCCAGTGCCTTGTCTACGCCCATAGCAATATCGGCGGATTGCTTGTCCAGAGACACCATAACGGCACAGGTATTGCCATCGAATCCCTTCTCGGAAGAGTCGTAACCGATTTCGGTCACAGTCTTACGAACGATAGCGGGAATATCAATGTTAGCCTTGGTGGTGATCTCACCCATTACCAGTACGAAACCGGTGTTGGTACAGGTCTCACATGCTACACGGCTGAACGGATCCTGCTCCATCAGTGCATCCAGCACCGCATCGGATACAGCATCACAGATTTTATCGGGATGTCCTTCGGTTACAGACTCCGATGTAAATAAACGTTTTTCCATTTGTCCTCCATTCTGCTTCCCTATGGGAAGAGGGTCTAGTGTATAAGTTACTAAAGTCCTATCATTCATATCTTCATTTGCAAAATCGCATCTTCGATGCTTTCCTTTTGCTCATTGAGACTATTTCATGGTTCTGAATGATACAAAAAAGTCCGCTTTACTAAGCGGACTGATTTAACGATTGATCAAATCCTCTTATTGTTCGACAATTGCTCGCTCAGGTGGGCACCTTCCGCATTCTGCGGGGTTGCCGTGGCTTCATCGATCCTATGTATCTCCACCACTCTGAATAAGGGAAAGTCTATATGAACTTTTCTACGTAGGCTAGCTTACTATGAGATGCCCTATTTGTCAACAGACATTTTTTCTCAGTTGTAGCACTCGTTCAGTTGTAGCATCAGCGATCCCGACAGGATCAACCGATCTTTAATTTGAACTTCTGTAAATCTCTCTCGGTTTCGACCAACTCGATCTGCGCTCCCAGTCCCTGTAATTTCAGATGGAAGTCTTCGTAGCCTCTCTCGATATAACGGATATCATCCACGGTGGAAAAGCCTTCCGCAGACATTGCTGCCAGTACCAGTGCAGCACCTGCCCGCAAATCCGGTGCGGAAATATTCGCTCCGGTATATCTGGATACACCGTCAATGATGGCAGTATTGCCCTCTACTTTGATATTGGCTCCCATACGGGTCAGTTCATCTACATATTTGAACCGGTTCTCGAAAATACTCTCGGTCACGATGCTGGTCCCCTTGGACAGCCCCAGTGCCACGGTGATCTGCGGCTGCATATCTGTGGGGAATCCCGGATAGGGCAGAGTCTTCACCTGGGTATGCTGCAGAGGCTTGGATGCCACCACGCGGATACAGTCATCCGCCTCCTCTACTTCACAGCCGATCTCCAGCAGCTTCGCCGTAATGGACTCCAGATGCTTGGGAATCACATTTTTCACCGTTACATCGCCCTTGGTCACCGCTGCCGCGAACATAAATGTGCCCGCCTCGATCTGGTCAGGGATCACGGCATACTCGGTACCGTGCAGATGGGATACACCCTTGATACGGATCACATCCGTACCGGCGCCCTTGATGTTGGCTCCCATACTGTTCAAAAAGTTCGCCAGGTCTACCACATGGGGTTCCTTCGCTGAATTCTCGATAATGGTGGTGCCTTCTGCCATTACAGCGGCCATCATGATATTGATGGTAGCACCAACGCTGACCACATCCATATAGATATGGCTGCCGCGAAGATGCTCCGCATGGGTCTTGATCAGTCCATGCTCAATCTTCACCTCCGCACCCAGGGCACGGAATCCCTTGATGTGCTGGTCGATGGCACGACAGCCGATATCACATCCGCCGGGAAGTGCCACTTCCGCATGCTTGTATTTGCCAAGCAGAGCACCGATCAGATAATAGGACGCTCTGATCTTCTTGATATTTTCATCTTCTACTACAAGTTCACTGATATTGGATGCGTTGAGAGTCACCTTATGACGATCGGTACGCTTTACGATCACCCCAATGTTCTCCATAGCGCACAAAAGTACGTTCGTGTCTCTTACATCCGGCATATTTTCTATATAAACAGTCTCATCCGTCATTACGGAAGCAGCAAGAATAGGAAGTGCCGCATTTTTAGCACCTCCTATTTCCACTTCTCCGACTAATGGATTACCGCCTTTGATTGCGTATTGTTCCATTGTTCTTACCTCTGTTATTCTCAGATCAGAAAAAACCTTCTTAAGCACTTATACCACATTTTGGGGAATTTGTAAATACAACACCCTAATTCAGGTACTTGAGCGGGTTCACCTGGCTGCCGTTAATCAGAATCTCAAAATGAAGATGAGGTCCCGTACTGATACCGGTATTTCCGCTGAGTGCGATGCGTTCTCCCTGTTTTACCGTCTGCCCTGCCTTTACCAGTACCTTGCTTAAATGACCGTATCTGGTCTGTCTGCCGTCCTCATGGTTAATGTAGACACAATAACCGTATCCGCTTCCCCATCCGGCTTTCGCAACGGTTCCGCCGCAGGATGCAAATACCGCAGTTCCGGTAGGAACCGACCAGTCTACTCCCTTATGATAGCTGCTGGCACCCTTGGTCGGTGACTTTCTGCGTCCGAATCCGGACGACTGACGTCCGCCGGAGATCGGCTTGATATAGGTGGGCGGAATCTTGGTTCCCCGTTCTACAATCTTCGGAACCGCCTCCATAACAACCTCTTCCTTCAGAATATCCCTGGTCACCTCTCTGTCATTCAGATAGGATACGTCTGCCACCACGCGGCGGAAGCCCGCGGAAGGCTGCTGTAAGATCTTGGTCTGTGTCGTATACCAGGAATCGTTATCCACATAGATTACATCTGCATCGTAAATTTCTTCGTAGTAATTCTGTTCCATGCGCTCCACGGACAGCTCGGGCTCCGGCACGGTAATGATCAGCTTGTCTCCCACACGGATCGTGGAATTCTCATCCGTCAGCGTCTCACTGTTCATGGCAATGATCTGGTCAATGGGAATATTGACTTTGATAGAGATCTCAGACAGGGTATCTCCGCTGACAACTTCGTATTCTCCGGGAGTCTCCTGATCCTTGATCACATCTTCGATGGCCTGGTCTAACGGTGTCAGCATGCTTTCCGGCAGATAGGTCTCTACAATCTCTACCTTTTCCGCAAAATCCATGGTCATCAGACCCAGATCATAATCTCCGAAATCTTTTTCGCCCTGTTCCTCTGCCTGGGCACCTGCCTGATTCAGTGCGATCTGTACGCCTCCCGCATAGATAGCTTCTGCCTTCTGCTCTTCCTGCGCTGTCAGTTCCTGCTTATTTACCACCTCGGTGGTCAGCACATTGAATTCTTTCTGCGCGTCGTGGGTCAGTTCCACACTGAATTTATCTTCGGTGTCGTATTTGTCCACCGCTGCCTGCAGCAGGGAAGTAACCTCTTCCACGCTGGCAAGGTTGACCATATATTCATTTACTTTCATGGTGTAGGATCTGTGGGAAGTCTCACGGATGCTGTTCTCCAGCTCCCGTTCCATGGCTGCCAGCATGCTGTCCTCATTGTCCAACGTTCCCCACAGCACTTCCTCGCCGACCATTGTCAGATCTGCATCCATAAACAGAATGTCATCGCTTCCGGATGCTATATTTCTCCTGGCTTCCTGTAAAAGCTGTTCTGCTCTGTCGGCCTCTCCGACCGTTCCGATCTCGTTGCCGTTCAAGAATACATGGAAATAATTCTCTCCGGTCTTTTCAAACGCTGCGTACCCTTTCAGGAAAAACAGGCTCACAAAAAGTGTGGCAAGCGTCGTTTTCACATATGTATATTTTACTCTTTTAGAGTAAGATGTCAGTTTCTTCATGAATTCCTTCTCGATCTATGGTATCTATCAACAGTATACAGTATGTCCCAACCGGACTTCCTATATACCTTTCTTACTGTAATAACTTTGTAACATATTGATTCTATCAGCATTTCTATACCTTGTAAAGAAAGAATGTATGTTCGGTTTTTCTATTTCCTTTCCGACTGATGTATGCTATACTTAAGATGTTTACTGATATTTTGGAAAGGAGTCTCCCATGCAGGATGCGATCATTTTTCATATTGATGTGAATTCCGCCTTTTTAAGCTGGACCGCCCTGCACAGGCTTGAGCATGGAGATCCGGTGGATCTGCGCACGATTCCGGCCATCGTTGGCGGCGACACTGCTACCAGGCATGGTGTGGTACTGGCAAAATCCATCCCCGCCAAGGCCTACGGTATCACTACCGGCGAACCGGTCGTGAATGCCCTGCGCAAGTGTCCCCATCTCGTAATGGCATCTCCTGACCACAATATGTACCGTACAAAAAGCCAGCTGCTCATGGAACACCTGTCGAATATCTGCCCAGACATCGAGCAGGTCAGCATAGATGAATGCTATATGGACTATACTCCCATTGCGGCAAACTACGCCTCTCCTTATGAGGCCGCTGCCTACATCCGGCATTCTGTCTTCGAAAAATTCAAATTCACAGTAAATGTGGGAATCTCGGACCGAAAAGTCCTTGCGAAAATGGCGTCTGATTTTCAGAAGCCCGATAAAACACACACGCTGTATCATAGTGAAATTGCGCAGAAAATGTGGCCTCTGCCCGTCTCTACCCTGTTCACCTGTGGGCGTTCCAGTGCGGAGACCCTTCGTAAGCTGGGCATTCTCACCATCGGGGATCTGGCGCATACCGATCCTGCCATCTTAGAAGCACATTTAAAAAGCCACGGCCGCAGTCTGTGGCAATATGCCAACGGCATCGATGAATCCACGGTAGTCACAGAGCCTTCCCGAGCAAAAGGTATCGGCAACTCCACTACATTAAGCTGTGATGCCCTGACGCGGGAGGATGCCTGCAAGGTACTGCTGTCCCTGTGCGAATCCGTAGGCAGGCGCTTACGTGCTTCCCACCAGCTGGCGGGACAAATCTGTACAGAGATCCGCTACAGCGATTTCCGGAATGTATCCCACCAGATGCCTCTGGATACTCCCACGGCTTCAGTGAATCTCCTGTACGAGGATGCCTGTGCACTTTTTGACGAACTGTGGGATTCCTCTCCCATACGGCTCTTAGGCGTCCGGACTTCGAAGCTGGTACCGGAGGACGAACCGATCCAGTTGAGTCTCTTTGACTTTGCCGCACCCCGCTCCGAGAAGCAGCAAAAGCTGGACGCCGCTCTGGACGATATCCGTACAAAATACGGCAAAGATGCCATCAAAAGAGGGCGTTTTTTATAATCTCATTCTATAATCTAACGCTGTGTGGTAACGAGCATCGTAACTACCGCTTTTCCACCACCGATATTACGATAGACATGTCTTCTGTCACTGGCAAAATAGAGAGAGCTTCCTGTCTTCACGCGGAAGCTCTTATCTTCCAGATACAGTTCCACTTCCCCGGATACCACAGTCAGGTATTCCCAGGTATTTTCCCCGTGGGATTCGCTCTCCATCTGCGCACCCGGCGCCACTTCTCCCTGATAGATTTCAAAGTTCCTGCCCGCATCGTAGGGCAGCATCACATAGATCCGGTACTCGCCTTCCTTTGCCCGGAAAACCGGTGCCTCCTCTAAAGAAGGCATTACCATGAATTCCTGTCTGTCGTAGATCAGCTGCTCGAAGGGTACCTTTAATCCATCTACGATCTTGCCGATGGTGGATACCGTAGGATTCGACACTCCTCTTTCAATCTGCCCCAGCATACTCTTGCTTACCCCGGTGCGCTCCGCCAGCATATCCAGACTCATATTTTTGGATTTGCGGATCCTCTTTAAATTAAATGCGATATTTTTGTCTAACTGTGTCATATGCTTCACCCGGACTTTCCTGATAAAAGAACAAAAAAAGCATCAGACTCCCGTCTGATGCTACTTCTTTGTAGTATATAGTAATGTCAGTATTGTGTTTTTTATTATGATACCGAACCATGAGAAAAACGTCAAGCGCTTTTTTCCCGCTTCTTTATTGTTCCTTATTGTTTACTTATTGTTTTTTCACGCTGTAACCGAAAGTTCCCAGCTGTTCCCCGCAGGCGAAATAGGTGCCGTGGGAATAAATGATGGGCTCTGCCTGCTCCAGGTGGAACTTATGCTTCTCGTCCATATATTTTTCATCGGCATGGACTGCCACAACATCCGCCAAAAACATATCATGGGATCCAAGTGGCTTAACCTCGCGGACCTTACACTCGATATTTACCGGGCTCTCCCCGATCATCGGTGCCTTCACTACTGACGCAGGAATTGCCGTAAGTCCCATCTCTTTGAATTTGTCCACATCACGGCCGCTCTTGACACCGCAGTAATCCGTGGCAAAGGTCAGTTCCTTCGTAGTCAGATTAATGACAAATTCCCCCGTTTCTTTTAAGATCGGATAGGAATATCTCTCCGGTCGCACGGAGATGGATACCATCGGTGGATTGGTGCACACCGTTCCGACCCATGCTAATGTAATAATGTTGGGATGCCCCTCTGCGTCTGCCAGACTCACCATGACCACCGGGAGCGGATATAACATATTCCCCGGCTTCCAAAGTTCCTTGCTCATAGCTAACCTCGTTTCCGTATTTCCTAGAAGATATGAAGAATACTCAATACATGCAGGACAATATCTGCCGCAGCCACCAACAGTGCAGCGATCGATACTCCCAGCACACCGTTCAGTCTGCCCCCAAGGCAGGACTTAACCTTCTTAGCGATCGCCTCGGTCTGTTTCTCGTTCTCTTCCACTACGGCAGCCTGTACATTGCGGTATACCTTTACGCATTCCTTGTGCACATTTTCCTCGGTAGCATTTAACTTCTCATCCAAATGCTTCTGCAGCTCATCCAGTACCTCGGTGCTCTGCTTAAGTTCCTCCAGCTTGGCAATGTAGCGCTGTCCCAGTTCTTCCAGCTTGTCCGCATTCTCCTGCTGAAGCTTCTCAATAGCAGCTACGCTCTCTTCGGATAACTTCTTCACTTCCGGAGCGATGGTCTCGGACATCAGCTTCTCCATCTCGTGGTTGATTGCCTTTAATTCTTTATTGACCTGCTGCATCTGTGCCAGACATTCATCGTATTCGCGCAGCTGACTCTTCAGCTGATCCATCTCTTCGGCATCCGCTGCGGAATTGGCTCTGATCATTTCCTGCGCATTCAACTTTTGTGCAAGTTTATCCATAAAAGTATCCATCCATCTTCCTCCAAACATATTTTGTCCCTCATGTGAACTGTTTACCTTTTCGACTGCTCCTATTTTATCATGTTTATTCTCCGGTTACAACCAAAACCCCATGAATACTGCATTTCTTACACCTGCACATTTTTATGCAATTTGTACAGTTTCTTTTTTTGTTTCTGTGCTTTTTCGTAAAATTCACCAAGCTTTCACATTGTGTTCATATTTTGTTCATAATTGGTTGGTATACTTTAGATACAGTCAAGGAAGAGATAAGACTTCCGGATAACAAAGCATATAAGATAAATTTTTTCATAATAGCCCAGGCGCCGAAAGGTGTCTGGGCACTCCTCATTTTATGGGAGTTTACTAAAAAAAGCCTTCCCAATAGGAAAGCTCTTTTAGATGTTCATGCGTTCTGTCTTTTTTCTTCTTCCTGCTTTTTGCTGATTGCTAAAATCTCTTCATTCAGAGACAGCATCCGTGCATCCAGATCGGATACCATCCGCGCACATTCTACCAGCTCATTCTTAATATTCTCCGGTGCATCGCCTTCGAACTTATAATGGATCTTGTGCTCCAGGCTCGCCCAGAAATCCATGGCTACCGTACGGATCTGAATCTCTACTTTCGTATCCACCGTGCGATCCGACAGGTACACCGGAATGCTGACGATCATGTGGTAGCTTTTGTAACCGCTTGCCTTGGGATAGGTGATGTAATCCTTCACTGCGATCACCCGGATATCCTTCTGATCCCGGATCATATCCGCGATACGATAGATATCGGAAGTGAAGGAACAGATGATACGGATGCCCGCGATATCGTTTATGTATTTTACCATATTGTCTATGGTGGATTCCTGTCCGTAACGCTTCAGCTTTTTGACAATACTCTCCGGAGTCTTGATCCGCGCCTTGATATGTTCAATAGGATTATACTGGTGTACATGCTGAAATTCATCATTCAGGATCTGCATCTTCGTCTCCATCTGACGCAGTGCCGCACTGTATACCAGCGTAACCTCCTTCCAGCTGTCGATTCCGTCCCCGTTCTCTACTTTAAACTCCATATTACCTCTCAATCTTCTCTGTCATTGCATAAAAACATGATTCCCCACTACTTAATTAACATAATTATACCATATCTTCTGTCAAAAATGTATAATTTTAACAAAACCTTTATTATTTTTTAAGATTGATTAGGCACTTTTATTGTATTATAATGAGGAATAATCCGTACTAAAATAATATGCAAGGAGATCTCTTATGTTTCGTATGTGGGCAAAAATCATTAAAAGCAATCATATTCTGAAGGATATCTGCCCGGAAGATGGCAGTGCTGACACCCGTACGCATAAGGTCTTCCATACTCTGAACGAGGTCTGTCATAAGTTCGACCTCGCCACCCCCATCTGGCTGGATATAAATATTTCGGATTTCAAGCGTTATAATAAGACCCGCTTTACCCGGGACAGTTTCATCGAAGCCATCGATTTTGATTATCTGGAAATTCAGATCATCGAGGAAGATTGATACTTTTTTCCCAAAATACAGGATCCATATTGACTTTTCTCATTTTCTGCGCTACCATTTGCTTTGCAAGATGTAGTTTTGAAAACTACATATAATTGTTTTTAATAATACATCTTGTTATTTTTGTAATAGTAGTTGAGATTACAGGATAAAATAGTCCTGAATATATCAGATTCGCAGGCGGCCCACACCGCAGGAAAAGGAGGAGTTATTATGCAGATCACAATAAGAGAACCCGGCAGTGCCATTACACATTTCATCGCCATGATGATGGCAGTCTTCGCAGCTGTACCTCTGTTGATAAAAGCGGGGATTCAGTCCGGTCAGGAGAATCTTCTGGCGATGGCGATCTTCATGGGAAGTATGATCCTGTTGTACGGCGCCAGTGCCACTTATCATTCCGTAGACCTCACCGGAAGAAGCCTCCGCATCTTCCGCAAATTAGACCATATGATGATCTTCGTACTGATCGCCGGATCCTATACTCCGGTATGCCTGATCGTACTGGGTGGAAAACTGGGTTATACCCTGCTTGCCCTCGTGTGGGGAATCGCCGCTGTCGGTATGCTGATAAAAGCCTTCTGGATCACCTGTCCCAAATGGTTTTCTTCCATTATTTACATCTCCATGGGCTGGGTATGCGTGCTGGTCTTCGGTCCTCTGTTAAACACGCTGTCTACACCCGCATTTCTGTGGTTGCTGGCAGGAGGTATCATTTATACCGTCGGCGGAGTGATCTATGCATTGAAGCTTCCGATCTTCAACTCGAAGCATAAATCCTTCGGCTCCCACGAAGTGTTCCATTTGTTTGTCATGGGCGGAAGCATCTGCCATTTTATCTTCATGTATCTGTATGTCGCATGATCTCAGTAATGTGACCTCTATACAAAAAAGAAGGCCGTATGGTGTTTCACCATACGGTCTTCTAAGTTTTATTTATTCTTCGTATCCGTTGGGATTGTTCTTCTGCCATCTCCAGGAATCTTCACACATTTCCTTGATGCCATTCTCAGCTTTCCAGCCAAGCTCCTTCTCTGCCAGAGAAGCATCGGAATAGCAGGTAGCGATATCGCCTGCACGACGGGGCTTGATCACATAGGGAATCTTCACACCGGTAGCTGCTTCAAAGTTCTTCACAATATCCAGAACGCTGTATCCTACGCCGGTTCCCAGGTTGTAGATCTTCAGTCCCGCATTCTCCTCGATCTTCTTCAGAGCCTTTACATGACCCTTTGCCAGGTCTACTACATGGATGTAATCACGCACGCCGGTTCCGTCGGGGGTATCATAATCATCACCGAAAACACCCAGCTCTTTCAGCTTGCCAACTGCCACCTGTGTGATGTAAGGCATCAGGTTGTTGGGAATACCGTTGGGGTTCTCACCGATGGTACCGCTCTTGTGTGCTCCGATCGGATTGAAGTAACGAAGCAGGATCACATTCCATTCGGGATCTGCCTTCTGGATGTCGGTCAGGATCTGCTCCAGCATGGATTTGGTCCAGCCGTAAGGGTTGGTGCACTGTCCCTTGGGGCATTCCTCTGTGATGGGAACAAATGCAGGATTACCATATACGGTAGCGCTGGAAGAGAAGATGATGCTCTTCACGCCGTGTTTTCTCATAACATCTACCAGAGTCAATGTACCTGCAATATTGTTCTCGTAATATTCCCAAGGCTTCTGTACGGACTCGCCGACTGCCTTCAGTCCTGCAAAATGGATGACTGCATCGATCTGCTCCTTGCTAAAGATCTCCTCCAGCGCTTCACGATCCAGAATGTCTGCCTTATAAAAAGGAACCTTTTTGCCGGTGATGGCTTCTACTCTGGGGATCACCTTCTCACTTGCATTGCAGAGATTATCCAATACAACAACATCATAGCCTGCCTGCTGTAATTCTACTACGGTATGACTGCCGATGAATCCGGCACCACCTGTTACCAAAATTCTCATACTCTCTCTCCTATCCGCCGCATACCGGACAATACCATTTGTTCACTGCTGCGACCGCACAATCTCTCATCTGCCAGATCCGGATGAGTTTCTTTCTTCGTTTCTTACAGTATCAGCTTACTGTAATTCTGTTATTTCCTCAATAACCTTATGTTGTGAAAAGCTGTCGAAATGTTTACAGCACGACACCATTCTCAACGAGCAGTTCTCTTGCACTCTCTACCGAATCCACACCGGTCTTATTCTTGATGGGGGCGAATTCTTTTCTTCTGACTACCTCGAAGGGCAGACAGCTGTCCATCTGGTGGATCATATCCAGGACCAGACTCTCGAATTTGTAGCCGTTGGGAGCCTCCGGTTTCACCGGTTCTCCGTTCTCATCCAGATACGGGATCTTCTTCTCTACGATGTGCAGGGGCATTTTCTCTTCCATGATCTTCTCCAGATCCTGCACTTTGAAGAGGTAATTCAGGATAACTCCGTAATTATATGCAGGATCACCCTTTTCATCCTTCGCATTCATCAGTTCATCGGTCAGCTCATAATACTCCACGATGGAGGGTCTGCCGTCCTCCAAGCACATAACTCCTACTTTTTCATCCGGTGCATTCTTGCGGACCACCTTGGAGCCTACGACACAGCCTCTCTGGATCGTAGCACCGATAAAGCAGGGATCCGCGATACGCTGCAGGACGTTGTCCACAGCAAATACATTCAGCCATTCAATTCCCTCGTTATGTACGATATCCAGCATGCCATTATTTTTCATGGAAATGAACCAGCCGCCGTTACCATTGGGAGAGGTGGACATTTTGCCCTTCTCCTCCAGATAAATCTTGCCATCGTAATCGGTGGCAGCCGCCATCTCCTGCTTGAAAAAGTGCACGTACTCCGCCTTGTATCCGAAGTAATCATGCTCCTGCAAAAATGCGATGGTGGCATCGTTATTCTTATCACTGGTCATCACGAACAGATGGATCCATGCATCTGCCTGATGTACGACTTCCAGCAGATTATTGACCAGACACTCAAAAATATACAGCTCATGGGTCAGTCCCACATTGTACATTCCCTTGGGATTGTCAGAGCCCAGTCTGGTACCCATGCCGCCTGCTAAAAGAACCGCTGCTACCTTGCCCTCACGGATCGCCTCAATACCGGTCGCCGTGAAACTCTCTCTGTTTGCTTCAATCTCATCTAACTGCATTGCAGCAAGGGGAGTGATCACTCCCTTTTTTGCCAGATCTTCCTTGTGCTTACAAGCTTCCAAAATGCTCATATCCGTAGCCTCGATCTGCTCCAGAATCCCCTGCTTCTCCTCTTCGGTAAGTTCCCCGTAATACTTCAGAACATGTTCCTGACCATACTTTGCAAGCTTCTCCTTAGCCTGTTCCAGTGTCATACTCATATTCTACCTCCCATTTTTCTTAAACTGTCATTTGTCAGCAACAGTCAATTTTTCTCTATTATACTTGATATTCTCTACTATTGCAAACCTAACTCCCGGGATCGTTTCCGCTTGTTAAGATTCTGCAAAGATGTTGCAAAGATTCTGTAAATAACCCGACAAAATAGTGTTAAGGGTCGTTCAAAACTATTCACCAGGGGAGATCCGTTTACTATAATACGGTATGTAAAGTTTTTGAAGGAATCAGCAAGCACTTTACAGACTGACAAAAAAGCGAGGAATCCATCATGAACATCGGAATTTTAATTATTGCAATCGTAGGCGGTGCTACCGGACTTTTATCCACAGCATATCTGGCAATCAGTTTCCCTGCTGTGCTCCTGTGGAAGCTCTATCGCAGGGTGGTCCACAGAATTCCTCTCACCCAATAAGCCAACTACAAACACTTTCCCTCTAAAAAGGACCCGGAAGCTTTCGCCCGGGTCCCTTGTCGTATTCACGTATTCTGTTTTACTCCTGCACCGGGTCCCAATTTTCATCCACCAAGGTCGCAGTTACTGTAATTCCCTCCGGTGCATTTTCTGCACAGATCACCAGATAGAACATCTCCTCTTCTTCATCCACGGTATATTCTGAAGGATCCTCGATCTTATATACAGCAAATCCTTCCGGATACTGCTGCAGCTCGATAAATCCGCTCTCTAAAAGAGCTTCGTGATAAGCTTCTTTTACTGCCTCGCTGTCTCCGCAGGCATAGGTCTTCGCGGAAGCAAATCTGCCTTCCTCACTGTCCGTCTCCGCAAGGCCTTCCAGCACGTCATCCGGATATACAATATCCTGCTTCACAGCTTCCAGGTATTCCGATGACCTGCCGATGCTCTGCCAGATCTCCAGGGTTTCTTTTCCGTCCTCGGAACAGATCATAAGCACCAGGCTGAAAGCCAGGATAATTCCGTAGATGCCCAGGGCTGCTGCCAGTATTTTAGCATAGGGGTTCTCCGGCTGTCCCAGATTCGTATAGGATGTGATGATCCAGCCGAAATTCCGGTAATCCACTGCTGCATTACAGTAGTCACATACTCCGCCGCCTAAGATATCCACACTGCCACCGCAGTTCGGGCATTTATATTCCCGAAGTGCCTTGCCATGCTGTGTCACGATCTCCTGTCTGCCTTCCATTTTCAACCGCAGCTTCTCATAGCGGTTGCGGATTTTACTACCCGTATCCTGAGTCAGGCGCATTTTCACTTCCACGCTCAGCCTGTACCGGTCCTCCACTGCTTCCGCTTCCAGAAAACGTACGCCGCAGATGCAGCAATCCACCACATTCTGATACCGCTCCACAGTACCTTTCAGATCACAGGCGGCGAAAAAGCGCACCTGTTCTGCGGTATCTGCCATGTGGATCATTCGTAGCTGGTACTCCAGATTCTGTAGGAAATTACCTGTGGAAAATTGAGGGATCAGAGCCTTTACTTTTAACTCGTCCTGAATCTTCGGCTTTCTATCATTCTCCATTACAACAATCATTACTATGAATATGATCGCCATGAAAAACAAAGAACGGAAAAACACCGGGGCAAATCCGATACCAAGCATCATTGCCGCTGCCGCTTTGACCGCGTTATAACCATTTCTCCCCAAAGCCAGCAGTAAAAACATAATGCCGCCCGCACAGATTGCCAGCAGTGCAAGGGCAACCGCTACGATTCCTACTGTCGCTCCGGCTTTGATAAAGTTGGAAATACTTTTCTGCCTTGCGTCCTCTTCCAGTGAGAAGCCGGATACCTTCGTCTCGAAATCACTGACCAGAAACTTTGCTCCGCAGGCATCACAGCCGTCGATATAGCTGGATAATTTTCCTTCATGACCACAGTTGGGGCAGATTGCCATATCCCCCTGCACATCTGCTTTCAAAAAGTGGGCTTCCATGATCTCCGGTGTCTTCAGGGTCGCTATTTTTTTCCCTTTGCGGTAATAGGTACGTCTCATCTTCACGGCTTTGGTCCGGTGGCAGGTGTAATCATAGCCGTCCTTTTTCGGGCCGTCGTAATCCGCCGGCCGCACCGGTTCCTGCATCTCCATATCCACCGTCAGGTCCCGCTGTTGTAATCTTTTCCCACTTAAGCAAAGGCTCTGCCAGAAGGGCTGTGTCGTCTGCTCCATCAGGTGCTGCTCTGCTTTTGCATTCCCTTGATAGAAGGCTTTCAACTCTCCGTAAAAATCTTCTGTCCGTCCTTCGATCTCTCTCCGTGCCTCATTCAAAAAATCTGTTGCCATCGTATTCTCCCCTCACAAATGCAATACACGATATGTATTCATTATATAAGGTCTTTTCCGGCATTTCAAGATGCCTTTCCGTATAGGAATGATTGGCTGTCCGAATGTCTAGTGCTGATGGAGATATTTTTCTCTGGTAGCCAGTCCGCCCCGGATATGTCGTTCAGACTTGTTGATATCCAGAACCTTTCTTGCCTGCTTCGCCAACGACGGATTCACCTGCATCAGTCGCTCCGTCACGTCCTTATGTACTGTGCTTTTCGAGATGCCGAACGCCTTCGCTGTCTGCCGCACTGTGGCATTATGGTCGATGATATAGCCCGCTATCCCAATAGCTCGTTCTTCAATATAGTCTTTCAAAGGAAAACCCCTCAGGATACTTTTTTACAGTGTATGAAAGTATCTGAGGGGTTATGATAGAGATTGGGGGTGATTTCATTACAGTTGGTCAATTTCCTGCCATATGTGTTTTTCCTTTATTCCCTACTATGAGCCTGTCTTACAATAAAATATTACTTATCCAACTGCAACACTTACACTTTGGGCTGTATACGGATAGCTGTCAGCATACATCGTCTCTGGAGCAATATCAATGTCACCGTTCATCCATGTCATAACACCATGAAAAATATTAAAATCTTCTAATACCTTTTCATCCTTCAATGGTTCAAACGCTGATCCCTTCAACAGCGTTGTATCAAAAAGCCGTTGCTCTCCTGTAGAAAACGTGAGTAATAACATACCCCCACGTAAAACCTTCGCTTCTTTTACTTTGATATTCTGTGTTTTCTCTCCTGCGTAACATACATCATCAATAATATACATTCAAAGCACCTCCTTACATGGGAGCAATCTTATCAAAATGTTCTCCACGTACTGCCAGATTCCATGCTTTATATGCTTCCTCCTCATGGAATGCCAGCCACCCGACCACCATTTTTAATTGTTTTTTGGGAAGAGCTCCTGCCAATAATTCCCCGTCAATTCCAACAGCAGCCTCATAATCTCCATAATACACATGTACATGAGGCTTATTATGCTGTTTTGTATCCATATGCATAATAAAAATATCCAGCCTTAATTTCTCATATCCATTTTATCTAAACTCTTTCTCCAACATTTTGATAGTATTTCTAAAACCCTCCAATACCGAAATATTCCCACGATTCACCTCACACTTAACAAAACTGAGTATTTGACCCTTTTTTTCATCCTTCGGAACATACGAAATAATTGTTTCCTTTAAATCTCTATCATCAACCAACTCATCTATTATACAAGTCAACGCCTTCGTCATGTCCATAACATTGCTGAAAGTATCAAACAATTCATTTTGTTTTCTCTCTTCTGCCCAGTTATTTTCTTTAATACTTTTCCAGCATTCATAAGAAAGCAGATGTTCTACAGTAAAGGAAATTGCATTATTAATTTTGTTATTGACACGCTTAATATCTTCTGTTGCTTGTAATAAAACAACCCCTAATTTATAATTTCTTTTTATGTTCTTTTTTTCCCCATTAATTGTTTTTTTAGCCTTTATCCCTTCTTTATCCGCGTCAAAAAGTACTACAGCTTTACTATTATAGTTTAAATGCATCCACGCAATCGCCCAATCAACTAATAACCCCGTACCACATCCGTTTTCCTCTCTTGTTACAATTTGTAATTCTCCATCTTTTATTTTCCTACTAAGTAATTGAGAATATGCATGGATTGCCATCTCCAAGTATGCCTTATCTGTTACTCCTTCAACAAAAATTGTTTCTATATCTACAAACTTAGCATTTGTAAGTAGCATCTTCATTGATAACAGTTCTTTCTGTTTCTCTTCAACAATGGGGGCGATTATAGGCATTATCCCAACCTTATCATGTAATTCAATGTAATCTATCTCTTCGCATATTTTACTAGAAAAGTCAACTTCATCTTTATACACATAATATACTTTTACCCCATTCTCATTCCCAAGTTGGTAAAAAGCTGGCGAATGTGTTGTAATAAATTCTTGAACCTCAAATGAAAATCCCAAAAGTTCCTTTGCAAGATCAAAACATTTTTTCATTTCAATACCATTTTCAGGTTCTTCATATCCCCATATGGTAGTAATAGGTACAGATGTATTAGTCATTAATCGATTGTCTTGCTCTGAAATATATTTCAAAATAGCCGGAATATGTACCGCTTTTATTCCATCTCCCCTGTATGATAGTTCAACACTCTTGCCACTCTTATCATTTGTTGCAAAAACGAGTTCCTTAAATATATCTACTTGATTTGTTGGCATTATAAGGTTGCTTTTTATGCCCACTATTTTCTGAACTCTTAAACCAATTTTTTGTGTAAATCCATCCAATGCAAGAGAGTACTCTTCTGCCTTCTGAATCAACTCACTATTGGCTTCTTTTGCAATTGACATATACAAATCTGCTAATAATAATTTAAAATAGTTATCACTTTTTACAGCTGGAACATATTTATATCTAATACGCTTTAATAACGTTGGTACTTTAGAATATGGCGTAAAATTCCATTCACTGCTGTTATCTCCATGTATTCCTCCATCACGCCATGTCTTAATCCATTCAACATCCTCATGATAGCTATAACGTACAGGTATTGCAAAAACAATGGAAATCTCAATCTCCTTCGCTTTCTTTTTCCTCACAGGCGCATACTTCGAATAATCAGTTTCAAAATCAAATGCACAACCAGGTTCTGTCTCATTATTAAAAAACAAATTTAACGCTTTCAAGATATTCGATTTTCCCGCATCATTTAGTCCCACAAAAATGTTCATTTTATCAACATTTATATCTAAATCAACTATAGATCTAAAATTCTTTATCCTAATCTGTTTTATCCTAAGCATTTGCTTCTCCCCAGAATTTATCAGTTACTTATTATATGACGTATCTCTCCCACCAACCTATGCGCCGTCGTCCCCGGACACTTCTCTGATGGTTTCTTTTTACCTTCACGTTCACACTGTTCCCATTTCTGCTGTGCTATCCGTATTGCTTTTTCCTCATTACCGGCATTGCTGATTTTTCCATACATCTTTTCATCTGCCTTGGAATACTTCTGTCCCGTCTTGCTCTCATATACTCGTCCGAACTCAGAGCAGCATGTCCATGAATCTTGAATTGCCGGCATTGCACCAAAATAAGCATACATCCATATTTCAAAACACGGATTTGACCATCCTACTTGTATACCTTTTTTCTCTGCCTCGGAAATAATTTCATCAAATCCTATCACTTGATCTCTGTCAAACACAATCCAAGGAATACGATATTGTGCCTCATAAGCTGTTAGCTCCAAGCATTTATCAATCATGCTTCTTGTCTTTGTTTCTACGACTTTAATGACAAGTTTGTTTCTAACTTCTTCCGGCAAAGATTGATGCAATCCTGTAAAAAAGCAACGTTCAGTTCCTTCAGTGTCTGTAACGATCAAGTAATATCCCAATTCCGGTACTTTGATTGTTCTTCTTTGCTCTCTTGTTTTTCTGTTCCCTGTTCTATCCCCTTTTGCCATTCTCAATCTCTCCGTTCCACTTCGGTCGGTGCTGAACCAATGTCCCCCGGACACCCCGCACCCTTAAACATATCAATACTCTTTAAAGTCGGAATGGCACCATACTTACCAATCAGATAATTCTTCTCATAGCTTTCGTCCTTGCGAATACGCACTCCATCCTCATCCACAAAATCTGCAAGGGAGTATAATGTTGAAACACCTCGATCATCCTTCTCAACAAACCAGATTTCATCACGACGCAGCAACTGATTTGAAAGTTGCCATGTATCATGCGTTGTGAATACAAGTTGCGCATGGTTAACATTAATATTCGGGTTCAAGAACGTAAGTAAAAAGTTTCTTACCAAAAGCGGATGCAGGCGAGCATTTAATTCATCAATGAAAAATACGCTTCCCTTTTCCAATACTTCCTGCAATTCCGGGTAAAGAGCAAACATCTTCAAGGTTCCCGCTGACTCTGCACCTAATGGTATCTCTGCCATTTCATCAGAATCAATCTTCTTATGAAGCGCATTAATCTTATATTTTTCTTCCTTTGATTCACCATCACTCGGAACCTTTTCTACCCGAAAATCCTTAATATGTTCATCAAAAGATGCAAAGTATTCCACAACCTTCTGCTGAACGTTCTTATCATCCACAAAGCCTCTTGGCAATCTGCGTGATAAGAAAAAATTAGTAACCGGATCACCAAAATCTGCAAATTCATTTGTCAAAAACCAGTCTCTGATTGCCTTACATTTGCTAATTTTTAACTTAGCCCCTAAAGAAGCAATCAACACCTGCTTTTCCAGCGCAATCTTTATATTATCCCTGCTGTTCTTCGGCAAGCCTGATAAATCTAATTCACTGTCAGAATTCCCACGATAAAATACTGTACTGTACTTTCTGGCTGTCTTAGCCTTAGAATTCAGCCATTCTTCTGTTACACCTTCCTGATCAACGCAGAATCCATAATTATATGTCTTCTCGTTCTTATCTCCAGGAATAGTGAAATAGACCTCAAAACTGGACTCTGCATCTGCTGACGTGGAATCAAACAAAAACGGAGTAGGTCTATACTCCTCAAACTTCTCTTCCTCATCTCCGTACTTGAAAGAATCCACTACATACTCGGCCATATACTCAAATGCACTGTATATATTTGACTTGCCACTTGCGTTTGCTCCATAAATGGCAGCAACCGGCAGTATCTTTTCACTTCCTATGGTCACAACTCTTTTAGAAAATTCTGTCATCTTAGTGGCAGACAAATCCAAAGTTACTTCTTCTCTAAAAGATCTAAAATTTTTAAAATTAAATTGTATCAACATAATTGCTACCTCATCTTCTTTTCTATTTTTTATTATATGCATTTTTTCAAAATAATCAACACTTAAACGTGATTTTTTCTCATTTAAGCGTTGATTATTCATTTCTTTTAGATATCAAAGCAAAAAGCAAGGCTCTCACCTTGCTCTTCTTACCCCACACATAATTTTTCCTTATTTTCCGATAAGTTCTCTAATATGTAATCTTTGCTCTCTGGATATAATGCAGCATCCTCTATCACCCTCTCTACTTTCCTTGCATTTACTTCTACTAAGAATTTGCACAGGAAATCTGCGGTATCTTCCGCTGAATTTGGATTATGAAAACGATAATTTAATTTCGTCCGTTTCAAGCGAAAGCCACCCCCCCTTACCTCGCGTGTCCTTCTCTCCCATACTATGAGAAGGATTCTTAGATTAGACCAGACCTTTTATTTAATCTAAGCATAACCCATTTGAAATTAAATTACGTTTCCAAAATACTGGACTTTTGTCTATTCCCACTGTACTTTTCCAAAAATCACGCTGTTCCCAGCTGCACCATATTCCATTCAAAGCCGTAAAAGTAAAAGAAAACGCTTGAAAAAGATTTTATGTTACTAATCTTCTTCAAGCGTCTCAATGCCATTCCAATATACCATTTTATGATTGACATCCTCTTCTTTGCCTTATTCTTTCCAAATTCAAATTTAAGTTCATTTCTATATTCACAACTTGGTTATATCGAATTCGGTACAAACTTGGCAAGCAGTGCATTTGTACACACAAAATGCATTTTGGCTTGTTGGGAGCATCTCCCAAACCCTCAGAATCAATCAGAAATCTGATTGAACTCCCCGTCTGTTTTCATCCTTTCATCACCTACATTATTTTCGCAAGTAATCAAGCCTTTTTGCCCTTTCATAAGCCAATTCCAAAAACTGACAAATATTTAAATGAGAATAATCCCAATTCATTGGTTCTAAAGTTGTAGCTCCCCGGTATCCTGTACAGGCAATTTTCTCCATAACTGTATCCCAATTAATATTGCCGTCGAATGGTAATTGATGTTGATTATGGCTACCGCCGTTATCCTGTAAATGAATAGCCATCAGCCGGTTTCCATACATTCCCAACAAATCTTCATCCGATGCATAATTTATATGATGACAACTATCATAACAATAGCCTACATTATTTGAAGTAAATTTATTTAAAACTATTTTCAAATTTTTAATGTTACTTAAATTCTCAAAAGCAATCTGAATATTCTTTTGTTCTGCCTTGTTTATAAGTTCTGCCAACCGTCTGATTCCTGTTTGATTTAAAGGATTATAATCATTTGGCAAATGTATCACCATGGTTGGTATATCATATTCACAACAATCCGCTACACATTGTAGATAACTTTGAAATACGCTTTCTCCACTCAAATTATCCAGTGATAGATTATTCTGTTCATGCACAGGCGCATGGATATTTTCTACAAATAACCCTGCACTTCTGGCTAGTCTTACATCCTCTTGATAACCGTCTCCTCTGCCAAACTGATTGCTCCACCACAACATTACACAATCAAATCCTGCTTTTCTAATCAATTTGTACCTTTCTTCAAAAGAGACATCATATCCTGGACCATAACCAAAGCAATCATATATTCCTGTCATTTTCTATCTCCCCTCACCAATACTCAAGGTTATCTGATTTCATTATAGCAAAAGCACTCCTTGATATCTACCCGAGAGTGCCCTTGTTTCAGTTCTATTCAATTTTCCATATGATTTTGCTTTCGTGTCGTTCCGTATTGTTACTACCGCATGTACTGTGCTTTTCGAGATGCCGAACGCCTTCGCTGTCTGCCGCACTGTGGCATTATGGTCGATGATATAGCCCGCTATCCCAATAGCTCGTTCTTCAATATAGTCTTTCAAAGGAAAACCCCTCAGGATACTTTTTTACAGTGTATGAAAGTATCTGAGGGGTTATGATAGGGATTGGCACTACTCCAAAAATTCCTAACAAATCTTCAATTATTGTATCTTGCAGTAAATTTTTACAATGATCTTACAAAATGCAGTCGTATATTTTACGATATTCGTTTATGATATATTGTAGGATTTTATGAATCAAGGTAATATTATTTAAAAATAAGGAACCGGAGGAGCATGGGATAATGATGAGAAAAAATAAAATGCTTCGCAAATATGTACCGTCAGTTCTGCTGTTTTTGTTATTTGAGGCCGTGGCAGTCGCACTATGGATTGCAAAGGATAACTTGTTTTATCTGTTGAATTTCAGCTACATCGGAGGCTGTCTTGCATTAGGGACAGTTCTTTTTACTGCCGGAAAACGCTATGCCCGACATTTTGTACAACTGGCAGTAGGGAGCTATATGTTGCTGTACCTCGGCATAATCTCCCGCGAAAATATGCAGATTGAGGGCTTTTGGTACTATTTGTTTCTAGGTGTTTTTGAGGCGGCAACGATTCATTATGCGGTGGCAAAGATTTTTGGACCGTTGGTCTTCGGGCGGGGATGGTGCGGCTATGCCTGCTGGACAGCTATGGTGCTGGATTTTCTGCCTTACAAGCAGCCGAAAAAGGCCCGAAAAGAAAAGTTAGGCATTTTGCGTTATGTGATGTTTGCGCTATCCCTGGCAGTTGTTTCCTGCCTTTTTTTGATGAAAATCGCTCATCTGGAGGAGATCATGTTCCGGATGTTTCTTGCAGGGAACGCAGTTTACTATATTGCCGGTATTGTACTGGCTTTTGTATTTAAAGATAACCGCGCATTCTGCAAGTATCTATGTCCGGTTACGGTATTTCTTAAGCCGATGAGCTACTTTTCGCTTCTCCGCGTCCATTGTGATGAAAATAAATGCGTCCATTGTGGCAAGTGCCTGCAGGTTTGTCCTATGAATGTTGAAGTCAACAAAGAATCTCGCAAGCGAAAAAACGCAACTGAGTGCATTCTCTGTTACGAATGCACAAAAGCCTGCCCCACCAAAGCGCTGCATTAAGGTGCTCCTCGGGATGAGTGCCTCTTCATCTGTTCAAATCAAGACAGATGAATGTACTTTTTTAATTGCTCATTCCATTACTTCAAATTTTATTGTGTACTCTTGCTCTTGTACTACATCATTATTAACCAGCTTTTCTATAATATCCTCTGCATTTTTAAGTGCTTTATCTAAGATTCCATTTTCAATTGCCCTATCTTCCATAGCATCTTTGCTTACTGTATCAAACTGTCTAACATCCTCAACTTTGACCGGATTAAATAAACCATCTTTTTCATCCAAAGTTTCAATACTATTATTATCGATTTCGTGTGAAAGAATTTCTGCATTTGGCATATGTATTATAATTTCTTTGTTTTCATTATTAACTTCTACAACAATTTCATCTATCTTTACACCAGCCTTAATAATTCCATCCCATTTAGCAATAAATGATTTTGTTGTGAACGGAATATTTATTCCAAATGCCTGCTTAGGATCTTCAAATTTACCGGCATCAGTATAGAAATACTCAACCGTTGCAAGTTCTCCAATATCCATGATTTCTGATTTAATCAGGCTTGTAGTAATCTCTGTAGTTGGTGTTGTCTCCCATTCAACCGCCTTTTCCGCCAATTGTTTATTTAAACCATCCACTTCCTGACTTAAATCTGCAATAATATCTTCATATTTCTTGGTAGCATTTGAATATCCGGTAATAAAGATTATAACTAACGCAATTATTACGACTATTGCACCGATTCCCCATTTTATCATTTTGGCTTTAGTCCCACCAAGTATCCTTAAATCATTCTTTTGTTCATTATCCATAATATTGCCTTCCTTTCTCTTATTGGATATTTATGAAATACTTTCGCTTTCAATATCTATAATGTTCTCTTCACTTTCTTTATAGTTTGGATTACTCAAATAAGTGTTTTCCAATACGTTTTTTAGTTTCACACAACATGGTTTAAAAGTTGCATAGGATAATCCGCCACCTACTGCTCCACCTACAAGTGGAATTGCTTTCTTAAAAAATCCGGCAAACACTTCTTTGGTCATTTTTACACCAAACCATTTGCTAACGCTCTTAACAATAGGGTAAATAGTTCCTTTCGTCAGAGCTTTTTTTACTAATTGTTTTTCAAGGCCTGTTCCTAATGCTTTCGCAACTGCTAACAGTCCATTTTTTGCATTTGCAACTCCAAACATAACGCCCATACACAAAATAATCTGATTCATCGTCTCTGTGTCAAATGCCTGTTCATTCTCCTTATATTCGATTTGTGGAAAACCATATAAATATAATAATTTCTGAGCTACTCTAAGCATGCAGCCATAATATTGGGCAATGTCTACAGGTATTGTTGCCACCATAGCTGCACCTCCCGGAGTACCCAAGGCAGCAGAAATTCCTGATACCTTTAATCTCTCATTCTGAATAATTGAAGCAGCTATCATTTCAATATCTTCCTGCTTGATTTCTGCTTTCATAGGTGTTGTTAAAACCACTTGGTCTATTGTTTCCTGAGAATATTTTGTAAATAGTTCTTTTCTCAAAAAGCTTTCCCTATTTACACTAACTCCAGGTACTTTAAATGCCAGTAATATTACATCCTCAATATCAATCTGTCCATCACCATTTACGTCCACTGCCTGAAAAACTGCCTCTTTTGTTTTATCTATCACTTCTGTGGATTTTTGTACAGCCACTCCTGCCTTTTCTCCAACGTTCTCAGCAATTTTTTTCACAGGTAAACCAACTTTAAACGTTTTATCCATGCTTTTCACCTCTTAATATATAATGCATCATTAATAATATATAATATTTATGCATCACATTTATTGTATTATTTGTTTTCTAAAATATCAACAAATAATTTCTGTATATTCTATATTTCGTATAATACTTTTAAATACTTATAATCTCAAGGCGAACAAAAGCAGGCTATTGCAGCCCGCTTTTGTTTACTTTTTTAAACTAATTTCAAACCTTTTTTATACTATCCGGATGCCTTAATCATAATACACGCCATTATCACCCATCAATATGCTGCTTCCGCAAGTCTGTCGTATACTCTTGTCTGCACCTCCATGTAATAGGCAAGTTCTGCATCGTTCAGGTCCTCACCTCCCCACTGGTCAAATTTCTTAGTGAAATCATCATACTTTTGCATGTAACTCATATAGTCAGCCATAAGTCCCGCATCTGTAGGATTTTTACTGTATTTCTCCATGAAATCACAATATTCGTTCATAAATGCCTCATAGCTGTCCATCGCTTCTTTAAAGTCTTGACGAAGTCCATCCTCACCGGCAGTAGCATTACCAGAATCAACGACCGGCTTCTGTTCTTCGGCTTTTGATTCTGCAGCGGCTTCTTCCGGCTTAGACTCTGTAACAGGTTCTTTTTCTTCCGGCTTTCCCATCTCCGGTTTCTCAGTCTCTTGTTCTGTATTCTCAGTGTCAGCTACCGCTCCAGTACCTTTCTCCGGTTCATCTATCCGGACCAGCATAATGTTATTGCCTTCATAACTCAGGGATAAATAGTAATCTTCTTCATTATAAGCCCTATAATAATTTTCCCCCTTATCATAATCAACATCAAAGCCATAATCCGAGCAATCCGCTACATATTCATCATACTCTTCCTTGCTGGTATCTCCTACATACACAGAAAAGTTCGTATCATGCTCATAATTGAATTTCCCCGTCGTGGAAGATGGCTCTGGAAGAAGATCACCCGCTGTTCCGATGGGCCAGGTGATGGTTCCTAATTTCATAGGTGCTTTAACCGTAATTGTCAGATTGTCATCAATATGGGTCAGATTCAAAGAATAACCTTCCGAATCAAACGCATCATAGGAGTATGTGGACTTTTTTGTATCCACAATAAATCCCCGTTCCATACACTGATTCAAATATTTGTTATACTGCTCATCCGTAACCTTTTCCAGACTTACACACAATTCTTCCTCCGAGTTTATGAGAATGTTTCCATGATTTGAAGGAAATTGCGGTATTGCTTCTTTCAATATAACTGCAGACCAATCTGTTTTTTCTTTTTTATTGGCAGTTACCGAAGCCACTACCCCCAATGCCAAAATGATAAAGATGCAAAGAAACCACGCTCTTTTATAGATTGGTTTCTTTGGCTTTTTTTCTCTGCTTCCTGCAGGTTTTACATTTAATACCGGCGGTACCTGCTGTGACACATCCGACTGTTGCTGTACAGACTGTGATATCGTTGTTGTCTCAGCATCTGCTTTGGTACCGCATTCCGGGCAAAATTTTCCCTCAAATTCCGAACCACAATTTTTACACTTCATACCTTTTCCTCCTGTCATTCGAAGTTTTCCACTCCGCCTTATTTTTTCATTTCGTAGAATGTTTTCTGCTTTTAAAATAATTAACTGCGGTAACAATCAATTCAATACCTGCACAAAGCTGTACCAACGACCCGTTATAGAACATGGAAGCCAGCCAGAGCATCAGCAGACCGATCACTGCACTTACCAGGTAGTCGATGGATGCCGCCTGTCTTCTGACAAGTCCTGCTGCGGATGCAATCAGCACGATCCCACCTGCCAGTTCCATAAGGGAAGCGTTTCCTCCCGTCCGGTCTACGATCACAGCTGCAACCAGAATAACAATACCAACGCCAAAAATACCGTTCCGTAGTGCAGTCTCAAATACAAATGTATTCATTTTTCTTTGATTTTCTGCTTCAATATTTTCAATACAGTTGTTGTAAATCTGTTGTATCTTTTTGAAATCTCTGTCTCCGGAAAACAATATTTCCGCCTTCTGATAAGTCTGCTCGAGTTTTATAAGCCATGCCTCATATATCTCTTTTTCTTCTTCCCTTAGAACATTTGAGGAAGCAGCCATCATGAATTCAAAAATATCCTCTTTGGTGTTTGGTATGGGATAATTTTTGATCAGATATGCTTTTTCCTTCGTTGTCTGTGCATGGGTAATATCCACATAAAATTTTCTCACCGAATCCGCAGCCTGTCTGCCCTGTACTTCACACCCACATGCCGGACATACCACGGTAAAAGAACTCAGTTCTTTTCCACAGTTGGTACAAAAAGCCATCTCCTTATCCTCCGCTTTCAAAATAGCTTTTTTTACTAACAGTTTTCTCCGACAGTCTGGCAATTATCTGATTTGCTCTTTCAATCAGCTCGTCCATTTCTGTCTTTTCTTCTCTTAGCTTCTGCACTCGTTGTTCCAGCGCTGATCTTAATTCAGCTTCCGGGGCATCAATGATCCTTGTAATTTCCTTAATTGTAAAACCCAGTTGCTGATAAAACTTGATTTGCGCAATTCTCATTTCAGCATCTTTGTCATACAGTAAATGTCCATACTTATTCCGGCCTGATGCCGTCACCAATCCCGCTTTTTCATAACCTTGAAGTGCTCTTCTGGATACACCGAGTGTTTCGCAGATTTCCCGTAATGTCATGCCATTTTTTACCTTCCCTTTCCAGCCTATAACTGCACGCAATGTGCAGTCAAAGACTTTATTTGGAAGTACCGGTTTTCTTCCGTCTTCCACGAAAGGGCATGTTTTTTTCGCGAATCGGAAGTAATGAAGGCATAGAAAAAGAGGACATCCCACACTTTCAGGATGTCCTCCTCTATTCTTCTTCCGGACAGGTGTGATCGTTCCTTACCGGAATATTTCAGATGGCAGATATTCCGCCAGATATTCTGTGAAAATGCGATGGCTCTCCAGGCTTAAATGCATCCAGTCATAGGGATACATCTCAATCCCTGGAATGGATCCTGCATCCAGGAAATGGCAGCCAAGACGCTTTGCTACTTCCCGATATCCCTCTGCAATATGGCTGAAGCTACTATTTATCGCTTCTGTAAGCAGTTTGGTGGTCCTTGTATGCGGTGCATTAGAGACTCCCTTGGATGGCGGTAGTATTCCGGTTAAGGTCGCTGAGCTTTTTGTTGCGGAATCTCTGTGCATGCGCTATCTCCTCGACAATCAGGAGCTGGCCAAGATTGCAAGGAATAAAACAAGTCTTGCCATGACTGTGAAGTTGATGTAATCGGGCGACGCATATGGTATAATACTTATGTAAAATCAACCAGACAGGTCATGTCTGTCGCACACTTATGAGGAAAGGTGGTACTATTTATGGCAAATGATTACAACAATCTTCCGGACGAATACCGTCCCATCAGCATGTGGGGATACTTTGGGTATGAGATTTTATTCTCTATTCCCATTGTCGGATTTATTGTGTTGTTGGTATTTTCTTTCGGTGGCACGAAAAACGTGAATCTGCGCAACTTCGCAAGATCTTATTTCTGCTTCTTGATCGTAATTGTGATTTTCGCAATCATCGTTGCTATCATCGGCGGTGCTGCAGCAGTCGGTGCTGCTTACTACTAATCTTTGCACCAGAAAAGATCAAAAAACTGAGGGTATTTATGCATTTTGCAGAATGCCCTCAGTTTTCTTATTCATATTTTTCCGAAGCTATCCGCTTACCCTTACATAATTACGCTCTAAAATAGTTACAAGAATTTTTTCAATAATGGGATAATCTTCAAAAGGTTTGTAATCAGGATACCACATAAGACACACACCAGTATCCACAGCCAGCAGGCAAAGTACTCCGGAATGAGATAGACCCACTTTTCCAGTAAAAAGAAAAGTCTGTCACGAATCATCTGTTCCATCAGATAGGTACCGAATACACCGCTCCCCAGGAAAGTGAGTATCTTACCAGGCAGACTATCCTGCCGGATCCCGGCAAAAAATACCCCTGCCAAAAGATATATTCCTGGAACCATAAGTACATGGAACCAGGAAGCGTATGCAAGTGTTCCTGCCGTTGCCAGAGACTGTCGGTTCAGAGAATACGCCACGGAAAGAATAAGCAGAAGCCCTGCCATCAGACTAAAGCTGATCCACTTTCTGTTACGGGATTCCACAATCCCAGGAATCACTCTGCTGTCTAGAAAGTATCCTATCAATGGATAAAATAGAATTTGATCTAAAAAAGGAATGTTAATTCCGATCGAATCGAATCCACTTATCTGCTGAAACGCAGGGAGTCCCAGTCCAAACAATACCCCCATTCCCCACAGATACCAATAAAATCTATCTTCGGAAATTGCTGCCACCAGGCGTTGCAAAAAAGGCAGAATCAGCAAAAATGATAAATAGGCATAGAGAAACCAGTGCTGTGTAAGACTTCCCCCGCTATACAGCGCATTAAAATATCCCTTTACAGACAGATTCTCCCCATCCAACAGATAATATACCAGCACAACCACCAATGTCACCGAAAGAAATCTGAAAAATCTTTTCCGAAGGACTGTTCCGATACTCTCCGTTTTTCGTAACAACAACGCGCCGGAGATCATAAAAAACAATTGAACGCAACCCGCTGCCACAGGATATATAAAAATCGCCAACTGGCTGCTGCGATTTCCTTTCCCCTGTTGAAAATACAGCAGTCCGTTCACAGAAGTATGGCAGTACAATACCAGCAGGATTGCCACCAGACGTACGATCTCTATATAAATTTTCTCTTTTCTCTCTGTCATTGGCTTCATCTTCTCCACTGCCTTTCCAATGATATATAAATGATGCCAGGGTCAAAAGGTCTAAGCCCACATGAGCTTGCTCATAGGTGGGTGAAAGACCTTAGGACCCGCCCCGATATGAGCATAAAAGTGGGATGATAATCCCACGATATGCGAATATTGGGTAGGATTGTGGGAGTGCGTAGCGCGGAGCAATCCGTAGGCATCAAAGTCGGGGGCTTTTGACTCCGACTTCATATAAATAATAGTATAGCGATTATATTCTTACCTTACAAGCCATTTTACAATAGTTGCAGCAGTCTTCGGTTCTTATGATAGCAGAAGATCCGGTCCGACAGCATCTCTCCGTCTCCGTAGACGGCATTGATGCGTTGGACGGAGGTGCGGATCTCCCGGACATTGATGCAATGCACCGGATGAATGATGGCCTCATGAACACTGGGGAATGCGACATAGTAATCCCCACCCATTTTCTCTGCCAGGATATCCCTCACTCCCGGATAGAAAAAAGCCACCGCACCGTTCACTCTCCCCGTGGTAGTCACCAGATACCCACGATGTCCCTCCCTGCGGTTCCCCGGATGGATCTGTGTCTGCTGTCCGTCCTCATCCGGCAGTAAAATCCCCTCCTGATAAGGAAAAACCCTGCGGCAATCCTCGCTCAAAAACAGTCTGGGCGGCATCTTACGACAGCTGTTCATCATGGCTTCCGTAAGCAGTTGCTGCTTCGTAAGCCTCCAGGGCAGTACCGTATCGCCGGAGGGCCGGATGAGCAGACTGCTCCCACACTTCTCACAGGCCAGCAGATGAAGTACCAGCGCCAGATCTCCAATCTTGCGATAAACGGCATTTCCGAGATCCTGCTGATATCTCGCAAAATTCATTGGACGTATGATCATATGACTTCTGCACGCCGCATAACTTAATGTGCCTCCCACAAAGGGAGCCTCTTCTCCACGATCCGTAAGACCTATCGAGATCTCCGGCAGAATACTCTGCCATCCTTCCTGTCCGTATCGTTCATACAGCGGCCGCACCAGCCAGTACTGCACATATTCTTTTTCCTGCCGGATCCATAATGCACAAAGCATATCATCCTTAATCAGCATATTGTCTCTGCCGTACATACAGCGGTTCATAATGTTCATGGCATGAACCGTTGCGGGGTCGGAGCATACCATATGCTGTTCCAGCAGACATATGGTCTTGTCCTGCGCCGTTTCCATATTCTGTACGTTCCGGCATAATTCCTTTTTAAATTCTTCGTATGTCATTGGTCCCCCATGTTTTTCATAATTTTGCGCACAAAAATAAAAGGTACCTGTTCAAAAATTGGAAATCTCGACCGAATGGTCTATCAGAAATTCTTGTTTCAGAAATTTGTAACAGTTCCAACCCCTCCGGGATTGGAACAATTCCACCCTATCATAGTTTTTTTGCTTTGTCTATATGCGATTTCACCAAGGATATTTTTTGGATATTTTGACGAAAAAGAGAGGTTGCGGCATAAAAAAATCCCTCGTTTTCCGCGAAAACAAGGGATTTTTTTATGTCAAATAGGAACGTTGATCCGATCTAAACGACCCGTCGTACTGCCAGGATGGGACGATAATTCGCGTTGCTGACTTTGATGCCGGTACGCTGGGTGCTGGCATGTACGATCAGCCCTCCGCCGATATACATTGCCACATGTCCGTCATAACAGATCAGGTCTCCCGGCTGCGCACTGCTGTAATCCACACCGGTACCGCAGCTTCGTTGTTCATAGGAAGTACGGGGAATGCTGTAACCGAAATCACTGTATATCCGGAAGGTAAATCCGGAACAATCTGCACCATTGGTCAGGCTGGTGCCTCCCGCCACGTAAGGATTGCCTATGTACTGGCAGGCATATTTTGCCAGCCGCTTACCCATATCGCTGCCGGATGCATTGTCGATCACAGAAGTATAATTCGTGGTCGTGTAGCTTCCGGTAGCCGCTGCGGTGTTGCCTCGCTGTGCCTGTGCCTGCAGCTGTTTTAACTGTTTCTGTTCCTGCTGCAGCAGTGCCTTTGCCACGGAAGCCTCCTGCTTTGCCTTTTTAATCTCCGCATCGAAGTTAGCAGATTCCTTCTTCTTCTTCGCCAGCATGACATCGAGCTCAGACTTCTGGCTTTCCAGATCTGCCTTATCTGCCTCCAGCTGGTCTTTATCCGTCTGGAGCTGCGTCTTCTCTTCCTCGAGCTGATTCCACAGTGCCAGCACCTGTTCCTTGGTCTCTTCATATTCCTGCAGTTTCTGGCGATCGTATTCGTAGACACTCTCCACGAAATCCATGCGGTTCAGCATGCCGCTTAAGCCGCCGCCCTGCAACAGAAGATTCACGTAATTCTCTGAGGAATCGTTCTCATACATCATCCGCATCCGGGTGATCATATCATTGTGCTGCTTTTCTTCCTTTTCTTTGGCAATATTGTATTCTTCCTGAGTCTGATCGATCTGTACCTGCTTGTCAGCAAGCTCCGTCTCCTTTTCAGCAATCTCATCTTCCTTCATGCCGATACTGGTCATAGTGTTGATGATCTCTGCATTCAGGTCATCGATCTTCTCCTGGACCAGATCCTGCTCATCCTGTAAGGAGTTGATCTGGCTGTTGATATTATTCAGCTGGTTCTGATGGCTGTTGATGCTGTTCTGCAGTTCACTCATGGAAGGTGCCGCCTGCACCGTCTCCACAGGGGATTTCCAGACGGAGCCGGTGGCAGTCAGCGTTACCGCTGCCAGAAGAAGAGCACTCACTAAGCTTCTCTTCACGTTATTCACTTTTCTGCCAGTGGTTGTTTTTTTCATAGGTCACTCCATCTATTGATGCCTACGGATTGTTCCGTGCTACGCACTCCCATTTCTCCGCTCCGCTTCGGTCCGTGCTAAACATGTGCCACCGGCACATAGCACCCTGCCAAATATTCGCATATCATAGGATTAGCATCCCACTTTTATGCTCATATCGTGGGCGGGTCCTAAGGTCTTTCACCCACTTATGAGCAAGCTCATGCGGACTTAGACCTTTTGCCCCTGGCATCATATATTATAAGTCGCAGTTATTTACAGTACGAGGGAACGGGATAACGTCTCTGATGTTGCCCATTCCGGTGATATACATTACGCAGCGCTCGAAGCCCAGTCCGAAGCCTGCATGGCGTGCAGAGCCGTAACGGCGCAGATCCAGATAGAACTGATAATCTTCCTTGTTCAGTCCCAACTCTTCCATACGCTTCTCCAGGATCTCCAGATTGTCCTCACGCTGGCTGCCGCCGATGATCTCGCCGATACCGGGTACGAGACAGTCCATAGCGGCTACGGTCTTGCCGTCTTCGTTCAGCTTCATGTAGAACGCCTTGATCTCCTTCGGATAATCGGTTACGAATACCGGTCTCTTGAATTCTTTCTCCGTCAGGTATCTCTCATGCTCGGTCTGCAGATCGCATCCCCAGAATACCTTGTAATCGAATTCATCGTTGTGCTTCTCCAGGATCTTGATAGCCTCGGTATAAGTCACATGACCGAAATCGGAGTTTACCACATGCTGTAATCTCTCGATCAGTCCCTTATCCACGAACTGGTTAAAGAAAGCCATCTCCTCCGGTGCATTTTCCAATACATAACGAATGACATACTTCAGCATGCTCTCTGCCAGGATCATATCATCCTTCAGATCCGCAAAACAGATCTCCGGCTCGATCATCCAGAACTCAGCCGCATGACGGGTGGTGTTGGAATTCTCCGCACGGAAGGTGGGACCGAAAGTATATACGTTCTTAAATGCAAAAGCATAAGTCTCTACATCCAACTGTCCGCTTACAGTAAGGTTTACCGGTTTGCCGAAGAAATCCTGTGTGAAATCTACTTTTCCGTCCTCGGTCTTAGGCACATTGTTCATGTCCAGAGTCGTTACCTGGAACATCTCTCCGGCACCCTCACAGTCACTGCTGGTGATCAGAGGGGTGTGCACATAGACAAATCCTCTCTCCATGAAGAAGGTATGGATCGCATATGCGATCAGGGATCTGACACGGAACACTGCCTGGAAAGTATTGGTACGTGCTCTTAAGTGAGAAATGGTACGCAGATACTCGAAGGAGTGTCTCTTTTTCTGTAAAGGATAATCTGCAGTAGAAGGTCCTTCCACGATCACTTCTGCTGCCTGCATCTCAAATGCCTGCTTTGCCTCGGGGGTAGCCACGATGGTACCGCGGATCACAACAGCCGCACCGACATTGATCTTGCAGATCTCCTGGAAATTTTCCAGTCCGTCGCCATATACTACCTGTAACGGCTCAAAAAAGGTTCCGTCGTTGATCACCAGGAAACCGAAGTTCTTGGAGTCACGATTGTTCCTTACCCAGCCGCCTACGGTGATCTCCTTGCCGATATAGGCGTCTTTTTCCCGATGAAGTTCTCTGATGTCTGTTAATTCCATAATCTTTCCTATCCGCACGCTGCGACGTGCTCTATCTGAACCGGCCCGCATCCTATTCGCCGGTCGCATACTGTTCGTATCAATAAAATTAGTTGTTGGTGATCTGTGCATTTTCTACCAGATAATCCAACACCTTATCGTAGAGGAAGTACTCTCTGTAATCTTCCTTGGAGGTCTCTCCTATATACTCCGAGGTGGTGTCATAACCGGCTGCTGTTGCGCGGTCCTGAAGCATCTGATCCAGTTCTTCATCACTGATGTTCAGATTCTCTTTGTTTGCCACTGCCTGCAGGGCAATATCCTGCTTTGCGGTCTGCTCAGCATAGGTAGACAGGAATGTTGCCAGATCCTGCCCATAATAATACTGGGTAAATGTGTCTGCATCCACGCCATAAGCAGATGCCATGGATGTGATGCTGCTCTCTGCAGCATCGGAATATTTCTGTACCAGTGCTTCCGGTACGGAGGTAAAAGTGTTGTTTGCCATAAACGCATCCATCACTGCCTGCTGCACATTGGTCTCATAATTCTGCTGTGCATTCTCCTTCAGATAATCATAAGCGTACTGACGGAGTTCTTCTTCGTTGGTAACGCCGTCAATGCCGAAATTGCTGATGATCTCATCATTTAATTCTCCGTCCTGTGCGGGCTGGATGTAATTCACGGTAACGGTAAATACTACAGCCTGTCCTGCCAGATCCGCATTGCCATATCCCTCCGGGAAGGTCAGATCCAGATCTACCGTTTCTCCCGGCATCACGCCGATCAGGCCATCCTCGAAGCCGGCAATAAACTGTCCGGAACCGATGGTCAGATCGTATCCCTGTGCGGTACCACCGTCAAATGCCACACCGTCCTTTTTGCCCTCGTAGTCGATGTTTACGGTATCTCCGGTCTCCACGGCACGATCCATGATCCCACCGTTCTCTGCGGTAATGTTTCCATAATATACATTATTGACCAGCGTATCCCACTCATCCTCATCTACTTCCACAGTATCTACGGATGCTGCCAGTCCCTTGTACTCACCCAGGGTCACATACTTGTCCACATCCATATCCTTCAATGCGGTACTTTCCGTTCCGGCGCCGGTCGATGCACCAGTGCCATCGCCTGTATCCTTTGCTCCGCAGCCTGCCAGCGTGCATACACTTAAAACTGCTGCCAGAAGTCCTAATGTTTTTTTCTTCATTGTGTTACTTCCTATACCTTTCTATTACTGCTTCTTCTGCATAAATGCATTGTAGCACCGCCCATTATAGCACATCCTCCGGGCTATAACAAGGGTGACAATAACCGGCATATCTGCTCTTTGATACGGATTTTCAGCTTTCTGGCTACATAATAATCCCGGGTGATCTGGCGGCAGACTTCCAGATCTTTTTGAAAGATATCCACCATTTCCCGTGCTTTTTTCGCATCGTAGATCACTGCATTTACTTCAAAATTCAACGCAAAACTGCGGATATCCATGTTCGCCGTTCCGTAGCAGAGCACCCTATCATCCACAATCATGCCCTTACTGTGAAGGAAGCCGTTATTGTAAGTGTAGCAGTTCGCTCCTGCCATAACCATATCGCCGATATAGGAATAGGTCGCCCAGTAGACAAACGGGTGATCCGGCATACAGGGGATCATGATATTCACTTCGATTCCGGACTTCACGGCGATCATCAATGCATTCAGGATCGCCTCATCCGGGATAAAATACGGTGTCTGGATATAGATGCTTTTTTGTGCCTTATTGATCAGGCGCAGGTAATTGTCATGGATCTGTTGGGTCGTCTTATCCGGTCCGCTGCTGATGATCTGCATATCGCAGAAATCCCTCGTACCGGCTCCAATTCCCCGGAACAGCTCCGGGCGCAAAAACAGATTCTCTCCTGACGCATAATTCCAGTCTAAAATAAATCGCACCTGGAGCCCCAGTACCGCACTGCCGCAAATCCGCAGGTGGGTATCTCTCCAGTGTCCGAACTTTTCATCCAGATCAATGTACTCCTTACCTACATTAAATCCTCCCACGTAAGCCACTTTATTGTCAATGACCACAATTTTCCTATGGTTACGGTAGTTGATACGAAGCTGAAGTCTCCGCAGGATCGCCGGGAAAAATTCCGCGGTCTGCACGCCCTTTTCATTCAGCCATTTCCAGTAGCTGTGCCGCACGGAACGACAGCCCATGGCATCGAACAGCACCCGGACCTCCACGCCCTGCGCCGCCTTCTCGATCAGAATATCCTTGATCTGATTGAATAATACGTCGTTTTTAATAATGTAGTATTGGATATGGATAAAATGCTCCGCATTCCGCAGATCTTCCATCAGCGCCCGGAACTTCTCATTGCCGTCAATGAAGATATCCACATCGTTATCCTTCGTCAGCATGGCTTCTCCGGCCTCCAGATTATACATGACCAGATCCTCATACCCCCGGATACTGTCATCCATTTCCTGGACATCCCGGGATCTCAGCCGGTACTCCTGCTGTCTGATATCCTTGCTAATGTGATCCTCCACCTCTTTGATCCGGAACATTTTCCGCTTATGCATATCCTGTCCCAGGAACAGATAGAACACGAATCCCAGTACCGGTATAAAATACAATAAAAGCAGCCATGCCCACACGCTCTTTGGATCCCGTCGCTGGAAAAACACGATCACGATGGCAAATAACATATTAAAAAATACCAGATGACTGCAGAAAAAATCTATTCCTGTCTTTATGATCTCAAATGCTTCGTCCATATATACCCTCCGGATATAGTATAACATACCACGGTAATCAGAAAAAGATGATTTAAACGGAAATCATAAATGTATGGTTGCGTATTTCATCAGATATATGGTACAATATTTTTAGGAATTTGTTCCTATTAACTGAAGGAGGGACTGAAAATGAGTCCGGTTGCAATTACATTATTAGTTATCGTGATAGTTCTGGCTATCATCATTGCAGTATTATATTTCTTAGGCAAGAAGGCACAGAAAAAGCAGGCAGAACAGCAGGAGCTGTTAGATGCCAACAAACAGACCGTATCCATGCTGATCATCGATAAGAAACGCATGAAAATGAAAGATGCCGGTCTTCCCCAGATGGTGATCGATCAGACACCGAAGATGATGCGTGGTTCCAAGCTTCCCATCATCAAGGCAAAGGTCGGACCCCAGATCGTATCCCTGATCTGTGATGAGAAGATCTTCGAAAGTGTTCCCGTGAAAAAGGAAGTTAAGGCCGTTGTCAGCGGTATCTATGTACTGGATGTCAAGGGACTGCACGGCAAGACCGAAGCCGCTCCGGAGAAAAAGAAAGGCTTCTTCAAGCGCATGATCGCTTCCGCACAGGAAAAGGCAGGAGCAAAGCCTGTCAAGTAAATAACGATTCAGAACTAAAAAATAGCAGGCATGAGCACCTGCTATTTTTTTGCATAGAATTCCGAATCGTTACTGTTTCTCCCGGATATGTAGCTTTAAACAGCTCTCACTGAAGGGTTCTCCCTCCTGGTCCAGGGTATATTCCACCGTCACACGGATCTGATCTTCCTGTTCTTCCACCTGCACCCTGCGGGTCTCGATCCCCAGCATCAGCTGTCCGTAGGGCGTATTGTAGGGCACCACATGTCTCTTATTTTCCTCGAAGATCATATGCATGTCCACGGCTCCCTGTCTGGTCAGCTCCAGGAGGTTATCCCGGAACTTGATCCGGCTCTTACAGACTCCGTCGAATCCCTCCATATTCTCCTCATAGAGAAGATAATGGCTGTCGTTTCTCTTAAAATATTGTGCTGTCTGTGCGGTCTTAACTGCATTCTTATCCGAAGCGCCCTCGGTATCGTGCAGACCGGACAGGACGAGTTCTACTTCCCGGTTCATCTTCATCCGTCCTTTTAATACTCATCGATCTTGATCGTCTTCGCTGACAAAATACCATATTTAATAATAGAGTTGGCAAAACGTTTGAACTTCTCCGCACCGTCGCTGACATAGAACTGATATTTATTTTCTCCCAGATGAGGTTCTTCCTCATTGAGAATATTATACTGCTGTAACAGCTCCTTCAGTTCTCTGGCGGTCTCGTATGCCGGGTTCACCAGTGTCACCTGATCTCCCATGATCCGTCCTACCGTAGAGCGGATCAGCGGATAATGCGTGCATCCCAGGATTAGGGTATCAATATCAATGTCGATCAGCTCCGTCAGATATCTTCTGGCGATCTCATCCGTCACGGGATCCTCCCACAGCCCCTCTTCCACCAGTGGCACAAACAGGGGACAGGCTTTCCCGTAGATGGTAACATTTTTGTTCAGTTCCTGTATGTATTTATTGTACATCTGGCTGCCGATGGTAGCCTCGGTGGCAATAACGCCGATACGGCCGTTGCGGGTCACTTCCGCTGCGGTCTTCGCTCCCGGCTTGATCACACCAATGATGGGAATATCCAGTTCCCTCTCCAGTTCATCCAGTGCATAGGCGCTTGCCGTATTGCATGCCACCACAATGGTCTTCACCTGAAAAGTTTCCAGGAAACGCACAATCTGTTTGGAGAAGCCGGTGACCGTTTCCTTGGACTTGCTACCATAGGGCATTCTCGCCGTATCTCCGAAATATATGATCTTCTCATTGGGAATCTGCCGCATGATCTCCCGGGCTACGGTCAGTCCGCCGATGCCGGAATCAAATACACCGATAGGAGCATCTTTTTTCAGCGCAGTTATATTCTCCTGATACATGGGATTTCTCCTTCTATCTTTTTAACATCGCAAGCAGTCTGCTCTTGAAGTGGATCTGTTCCGGATCCGCTTCAAGAAGCTTCCAGTAAATCTGACTGTCGGAATTCCATTCTACCACTTCCGCATCCTTCTGTACAGTCTTGGTCTCCTCTGCCTGCTCCTCGTATACGATCTCATAGGTGGAAGGCAGCATGGTCAGTTCCGGGTAGATCACTCCCCACCAGCCATAACATGCAAGTGCCACCACAGCGACTTTCCATCCCTGCACCAGCCGGCACAGGAATCCTCTCTTACGAACAATGTTGCGAATTTTTTCATAATAAACATATAATCTATCCATCAGTAGTCCTCTTTCCATATTTATTTGATATATGGAAATCATTACCACTTTCCGGACAGATTATACTTTTGGAAAACTATTGAAATGATTAATTTTTCTCCCGCTCCAGACGGATCTGGCGGATAATTGCCTTTTTCTGATTATCGATATGCACCTTCGCCATGTTCGATGCCGTCTCTTTGTCTTTTTTCACGATCGCCTGGTAGATGACCTTATGTTCCTCCACCAGCCGGTCATGCTGGCTGAAATCTTTGATATATTCGAACCGGTAACGATACATCTGCTCGGACAGGTTGTTCACCAGCTGGATCAGTCGCTGATTCCCGGTGGCTTGCACGATAATATCATGTAATGCCACATCCGCCCGGGCAATCTGCTTCACGTCCTGGGTCTTCACCGCCGCCTCAAAATTATCACAGGCTTTCTTCAGTTCCTGCAGTTCTTCCGGAGTGATCCGGTCGCATGCCAGCTCCACGCAGAGAGCATCCATAGCCCTGCGGACCTCCAGCACATCGTTCATGCTCTTCTCCGTGATCTGTGCCACTTCCGCGCCCCTTCTGGGGATCATGGTCACCAGTCCTTCCAGCTCCAGCTTGCGGATAGCTTCCCGGATCGGAGTCCTGCTGACTCCCAGCTTGTTGGCAAGATGGATCTCCATCAGCCGCTCTCCGGGCTTCAGTTCTCCCGTGAGAATGGCCTGCCGCAACGTATTGAATACCACATCTCTGAGTGGCAGAAACTCATCCATTGTCACCTGTAAATTATCCTGCATACCTCTTCTCTGACATTACTCGCAGAATTCCGTCAGGAATATCTGCTTAGCCAGCTGTTCCTCCTCTAATTTTTCATATGCCCTGCGGGCCATATCCTTCTCTACAAAAATACCGAATACCGTGGGACCGCTGCCACTCATCAGGCTGTTGATGGCTCCCAGCTCCTTCATCCGATCCTTGATGGTCTGTATCACAGGATACGCACTCACCGTTACCGTCTCCAACACATTTTCCATGCGATCCAGAATTCCCTGTAAGCTTTCCTCGGCAATGGCTTCTACCATGCCGTCGATATCCGGATGCTTTATGATCTCCTGGGCATCCAGGTGCTCATAGACATATTTCGTCGATACATTAATGTCCGGTTTCGCTACCAACACATAGCAGTCCGGTGCCGGAGCAAGCGGCGTCAGCTTCTCGCCGATACCCTCCGCCAGAGCCGTACCGCCCATGACGCAATAGGGAACATCCGCACCGATCTTCACGCCCAGTTCCATCAGATCCTTCAACGTACATCCCAGATCAAACAGCCTGTTCATTCCCTTCAGGGTAGCTGCCGCATCTGTACTGCCTCCCGCCATTCCCGCTGCAATGGGGATGTGCTTCTCCAGGTGGATCTCCACGCCTTCGCTGATATGATACTGTTCCATCATGAGCTTTGCCGCTTTATAGATCAGGTTATCCTCGTTCGTCGGAAGTTCACCGGAATCCGTGGTAATGACGATACCGTTCTGTATCCGTTTAAAATCCAACACATCGTAGATACCTACGGTCTGCATGACCATTTTCACTTCGTGATAACCGTTCTCGAGTCTTCTGACCACATCCAGTCCCAAATTGATCTTGGCATACGCTTTTATCCGATATTCGTTCATTTTTGTCTCCTAGCTGCGCTATCCAGAATAGCTTGTATACACATATTGTACTTAATTTTATACAATCCTGTGTACTTTGTCAATGGAGTGTGGGGTTTTCTGCGGATTTTTCTATTTTCCTATTTTCCCAAAAATCATCTAAAGAATCCACTATTATGGGACGATATAACAAGTGAAACCCAAAACTTTCAAAAGGTATTTTAAGCGAAGTCACGGATGACAGAAAAGAGGAAACTATGAGCGTAAACGGAGTTACATCTACCCAGGCAGCTGCAGCCTACAGCTATAACAGCACAAGTGCAGCAAAAGAAAAGACTTCCGCAGAGGAAGCAACCACTAAGACTACGGAAGATACCGGTGTGATCTATGAGCACAGCACCGACACCAATACTTCTTCCACCAAAAAGACTTATAAACCGGACACTGCTTTGATCAACAAATTAAAAGCAGATGCAGATGCACGTACCAGCCAGCTGCGTTCTCTGGTAGAGCAGATGATGGGGAAGCAGGCTACCACCTATGGCAACGCCAATGATATCTGGTCCTTCCTGCGTTCCGGCAATTATACCGTAGATCCTGCGACCAAGGCGCAGGCACAGGCGGATATCGCAGAGGACGGTTACTGGGGTGTCACCCAGACCTCCGACCGTATCATCCAGTTCGCCACTGCTCTGACCGGCGGCGACCCGGACAAGATCGAAGCTATGCGTGATGCATTCAAGAAAGGCTATGCACAGGCGGAGAAGACCTGGGGCGGTTCTCTTCCCGAGATCTCCCAGAAGACCTACGATGCCGTGATGGAGAAGTTCGACAAGCTGGCAGCAGACGCCGGACTGACCACCCAAGACTAAATTTCGATAGCTAAATTCCTTTTACCAGCAATATTTTCTGCCCGGGTCGTAATTCATCACTGTCCAGGGCATTCAATTCTCTCACAGTATTCACCGGCATGTGATATTTTCTGCCGATGCTCCACAGGTCATCTCCCGGTGCGGTAATGTAGATCACCGCACTGGGCAGACCTGCCAGCACGGCACTGTCGATCTCCTGTTCCTCCACTTCTTCGATGGCATTCACCGGAACATTCTTCATCACGGTTGTGGAAAAAGACAGCACCGCCTTCACATCCAGTTCTTCCCCCTCTAAGAGATTCACCTGCAGCTGTTCCAGTTCACTGTGTACCTGTGCCTGATCTCCCGCAGTCACTCCCGCTACATTCAACGTATAGTCATAAGGGATCTGTTCTCTGATGCTCATATAAGGGGTCTCATCCTTCTCCGTAACGCACAGCACCGTAAGATCAATACTGCCCTGCAGCCGGATCCCTTCCTCTGTGATCTCCCGGTGGTCGATACTTACCGTTCCTTCGCTGTGAAGTATCTGCAGTACCGGGGCACCGATATCCGTCTGCCTGTGATCCGTTATCTTGGTCTTGCCCGTGATCCTCGAAAGTAGCTGACGCACATTTGCATCCCTTGTGCTAGGGATCACTTCTTTCGTCACCCCGTAGATATCTCTTAGAATGTCAATTTCTTCCTCTTCATAGAGGCGGATATTCAATTCCAGCGCGCATTCCAGTCCCAGGATCCGCTCCTCCCCATCCAGATCCGGTTGGATCGTCAGTTCCGGCTGTCCATGCTCCTGTCTGACCAGCGCATAGCGGATGTCCGGCAGCAGAGTCTCCCGACAGCCCTGGCATTCCAGCGTACCGTCTAAGGGGATCGTCGTCTCGTATGACCGGATGGACCGTTCTTCTCCCTCTGCCTCATAGAGGACGAAGATCTGAATATCTCCCCGGATGGAAATACTCTCCTCCTGAGGCTTCATCTCCACATCCCGAAGGGAGATGTTGCTCCATAGGATCTGATACACATTTGGATAACTAGAGGGCAGCGGAATCTCCTCCTTTTTCCGGAAAATATCGTTTTTGCAAATGGCAAGCTGTGTCACTTCCATGGGGGCGATCCGATATTCCACGCCGTCTCCCGCGTTATCCTCCCGGATACCAACGGGCAGCTCCTCGTCGTAGATTTCCTCGATCCGGGCGGTCAGACATAACAGTGTCTGCAGGTTCAACTTCCGGGAATTGATCATATTAACAGTGAAATCCTCCACTGTTCCATCCACTGCCACCGTGTCCGAAGGCAGGGTTCCCTCCATATGGATCTTCTCCTCAAAAGGAAGCGCTCCGCTTAACAGGATCAGACTGCTGCCCGCCTCCTGGGTATGGTACAAAATGGCATAGCCCAGCTTTCCCCTCACGGTCACTTCGTCCGTACCCGGACGGATCTCTTCGATGACGATCTCCCCTTTTTCCAGATTCAGGGTACTGATATCCGGTTTATCTTCCGGAAGATTCAGATCCTCCTCCATGGTAAACTGCATGACGGTGGACCGTTTCACCCGGTCCATATGTATATTTCTCTTGATCAGTTCCACAATAACAGACCTCCATATATACAGATATGTCTATATATATGAAGGTCTGTGCTGTTTTATACCGTATTCTGTTCTCTGTCCGCTTATTCCACCGCGCCGATGAGATCTGTCAGGTTCTCTACGTGATAGGTGCGCATATAATCTTCAATGCCCTCCACGACTTTTACTGTAGTATAGGGATCCACGAAATTCATGGCTCCTACGCTGACAGCGCTGGCACCCGCCAGAATAAATTCAATGGCATCTTCCGCCGTAGCGATACCGCCCATACCGATGATGGGAATCTTAACTGCCTGCGCCACCTGGTATACCATGCGGACTGCGACAGGCTTAATGGCAGGACCGCTCATGCCGCCGGTCTTGTTGGCAATGGCGAATTTCCTGCGGTGAATATCTATCTTCATACCGGTGATGGTGTTGATCAGGGACAATGCATCCGCTCCTGCTGCCTCCGCTGCCTTCGCCATCTCTGTGATATCCGTTACGTTAGGGCTCAGCTTCATGATAATGGGCTGTTTTGCATGCTTTTTCAGCTCGGAAGTAATATTGTATAAGGCATCTGCCTTCTGTCCGAAGGCAATGGCGCCTTCCTTCACATTGGGGCAGGATACGTTGATTTCCAGCATGCTGACTGCCGGCTCGTCTCCCAGACGTTCCACCACGTCCACGTAATCCTCCACGGACTTGCCGCAGACATTTACTATGATCTTCGTGTCATATTTTTTCAGGAAAGGAATGTCTCTCTCCATGAATACGTCAATGCCGGGATTCTGTAATCCGATGGCATTGAGCATGCCGCCGTATACTTCTGCCACGCGGGGGGTAGGGTTGCCGGGCCAGGGCACATTTGCCACTCCCTTGGTCACTACCGCACCCAGGCGGTTTAAATCTACAAACTCTTCATATTCCATACCGGAGCCGAAGGTCCCGGAAGCTGTCATGACGGGATTTTTAAAAGTAACTCCTGCGATCGTTGTCTGTGTATTCATCAGATCTCTACCTCCTTGGCTTCAAATACGGGTCCGTCGGTGCAGATTCTCGCGTTGTGCACATGCGAATGATGATCCACTTCCTTCGTCTTCACGACGCAGCCCAGACAGGCTCCCACGCCGCACGCCATATGCTCTTCCAGAGAGATATATGCCTCAATTCCTTTTTCTTCTGCGTACTTTTTAATTGCACGAAGCATAGGCATCGGTCCGCAGGCGAAGATCACATCTGCCTGCAAATGGTTCTCCTCGATGGCATTCATGACATTGCCCTTCGTGCCGACACTGCCATCCTCGGTGGCAATATATACGGTTCCGTTTTTCTCCAGGTCCTCTTTTAAGAACAGCTGATTATCACGATAACCCACGATGATCTGCTGTTTTGCAGATGCCGGAAGCTCTCTTGCCAGTTCCAGCATCGGAGGGATGCCGATGCCGCCGCCCATGAGGAATACCCTTTTGCCTTCCGCTGCCTCTGTGGGGAAGCCGTTGCCTAAGGTTCCCAGGATCTCTACGCTGTCTCCTTCCTGATAAGAGGAAAACTCCGCAGTGCCCTGTCCGGCGATACGGTACACAATGCGCAGGGCATCCTTTTTATCGCTCACCTGACAGATACTGATGGGGCGGGGTAACAGAGTGCTGCGGTCCTTAGGGTAGACGCCGATGAACTGACCGGCCCTCGCGCATACCGCCAGATCCGTAGCGATCCACATATCATAGATTTTGGGTGCGATCTCTTTCTGAGAAAGCACGGTTGCTGTCTGTTTCTGTTTCATGATTCCTCTTTCCGGGCTCCGGTTTCGGCACGTTTCACTCACGTAATGTTCCGGTTACCCTATTCTCTTCCTACTTTATTGAAATGCTTCCGAACTATGTTCTATCTATCGGAAAATAGCGTTTTCACATACACATCCTGATTCTACGCCCGGTAAACAATCTGTCCGTTGCAGATGGTCATCTTCACTTCACCCTTTAATTTCCATCCGGTAAAAGGAGTGTTTGTTGCCTTGGAGGCATAAGTCTCCGGGATGAACTCTGCCGCGGTGTCGATCAGGATCACATCTGCAGGACCTCCCTCCGCCAGATATCCGGCATCGAGATGATACATGGCCGCAGGATTCGTGCTCATCAGACGAAGCAGCTGTTTCATGGTCAGATACCCCTCGTCCACCAGTTCTGTGATACCCAGTGCCAGAGAAGTCTCCAGTCCGGTAATCCCACTGGGAGCCTCAGTGATGGGCTTTGCCTTCTCCTCGGCGGTATGGGGCGCATGATCTGTCGCGATCATGTCGATTGTTCCATCTATCAGTCCCCGGATCACTGCCTGGCGATCCTCTTCCTCTCTCAAAGGAGGATTCATCTTCGCCAGAGTGCCGTATTTGATCACGGCATCTTCGGTCAGAGTAAAATGATGGGGTGTGGCTTCCGCATGAATATTGGAACATCTCTTTTTCGCCTGCCGCACCAGTTCTACCGCTTCCTTACTGCTGATATGCTGGATATCGATGCAGGCACCGGTCTCCTCCGCCAGCTTCAGATCTCGTTCCACTAAAGCGATCTCAGCCTCTCTGGAAGAGCCGCCGATTCCGTAGTATTCGCTGGCCTTTCCCCGGTTCACACCGTTGTTCTCGATATATTTCGGATCTTCCTCATGGAAACTGATGGGCATGTCCAGCTCTGCGGAGATCTCCATGGCATGGCGCACCAGTTCCGCATCCATCAGGGGCACACCATCATCCGTGAATCCCACAGCACCTGCCGCTGCCAGCTTCTTCATATCCGTCAGCTGCTTCCCCTGCATACCCATGGTCACATTGGCGCAGGTCGTCACATGGATCCCCGTCTCCGCTCCCTTGTTCAGGATATACTTCAGGGTCTCCTCACTGTCCACGGTGGGCTTCGTGTTCGCCATCAGCACCACGGTGGTCACACCGCCCTTCGCCGCTGCCGCAGCGCCGGTATTGATATCTTCCTTCGCCGTGAAACCGGGATCTCTGAAATGCACATGCACATCCACCAGTCCCGGAGCGACTAACAGCCCTTCCGCATTGATCCTTGTCACCTTACCCTTCGGTTCGATTTTTTCTGCGATCTTTACGATCTTGTCTCCGTCGATCAGGATATCAAAGTTGCCCTCTTTTCCTGACTTGGGATCGATCATATAACCATCCTGTATCAGTATCATATTGTCTCCGTTCCCGGGCTTTTGCAGCCCGTTTCCATGACCTGTTTCTCGAAAAAGTTTACCATGTTTTCATAGAAAAGAAAAGGGAGTTATAGTAAAATAATAAGATGCCAGGGGCAAAAGGTCTAAAACCACATGAGAGTGCATAGCACGGAACAATCCGTAGGCATCATTATTAGGAAATGATTTAAAAAGGAGGTCTGACGGCATGAAAACAAGAGAAGAAGCACTGGAATACGGATTGTCTTTTCCGGATACTTATACAGAAATGCCCTTCCACGATCCCAACTGGCAGCTGGTACGGGTGAAGGGCAATAAAAAGGCTTTTTTATGGACTTACGAAAAGGATGGCTGTCTACACCTGAATGTGAAGACCGATCCTGCCTGGCGGGACTTCTGGCGCAGTACCTTTTCTTCCGTTATTCCCGCATATCATCAGAATAAAGAACACTGGAACACCATTATCTTAGACGGCACCATACCCGATGAAGATATCCGCCGGATGATCGCAGAGAGCTATGATCTCGTCACCGACAGTCCCACAAAGCGGATCTATGAAGCGGTGAAAGAGATTCCGAAGGGCTGTGTCGCCACCTACGGTCAGGTGGCTGCCATGGCGGGAGAGCCGAAGATGGCCCGTGCCGTGGGCAATGCCCTGCATAAAAATCCGGATCCCGACCATATCCCCTGCTACCGCGTCGTCAATTCCAAGGGAGAACTCTCCGGCGCCTTTGCCTTCGGCGGCGCCGATGAACAGGCAAACCGCTTACGGGCAGATGGCATTGCAGTGATAAATAACCGGGTTGATCTGGTAAAATACGGAATGAAGTTTTAAATTTTTGACTATACCGTTTTATTTCCGGTGTTTATTTTTACATTGACGATACAGATACCAATGCATACTAAGAGTAACGCAATCAGCGCATTCCATCCAAGCTCTGCGGAGCCCTCTCCCAGCCACCATGCGGATAACAGCACACCGAATACCGGATTCGTGAAACCGAAGATTGCCACCTTGGAGACGGGATTGTATTTTAACAGAATGCCCCACAGGGAATATGCCACTGCGGAGATACATGCCAGGTAGAACAGCATGAGCAGAGCGCTTGCAGATACATGGGTGATCCTGCCGCCCAGGATAAAGCCCAGGATAACCATGACAATGCCTCCCAGGATAAACTGGTAACCGCTGAGCATGACCGGGTTATCCTTTTTGGAATATTTCTTCATCAGGCAGGAAGACACCGCATAGGACAGAGCACATAAAAACAGGCTGCCGTCTCCCATCAGGCTTAAATCCATATCGATCTTCTGACCATTCATGCTGACGACAATGACACCTGCGAAACCGATGATACATCCCAGTACCTTCTTCAGATCCAGCTTCTCCTGTCTGAAGATCAGGGCAGACACCAGAATGACGAAAAAGGTGTTGGAACCATTGATGATGGAAGCCTTGACTCCGCTGTTATGCGCCAGTCCGATGTAGAAAAAGATATACTGTAAAATTGTCTGGAAGATTGCCAGCTTCACGATGCTGGGCGCGGAAGTTTTCGCAGGCACCAGTACCTTTTTCTGTAAAAGGCTTCCGATCAGCACTGTCAGGATGCCCGCCAGTACGAAGCGCATTCCGGCAAACAATACCTGCGTCCAGGTCTCTCCGGAAGGAATTTCGAACAAGGCATAGCCTAACTTGATACAGGGGGATGCACTTCCCCACAGGAAGGTACACACCAGTGCCAGGGCACAGACTACCCAGGTTTTCTGTAAGATTTCTGTCTTTTTCAGTTTCCCGTTATCTATATTCTTATTAACCTCTGTCATTTTTGAACACTCCTTATATTTTTATAGCGCAATCTTTGCTATTATACTATAAGGTGTCTTTTTTCGCCAGTTTTTAAGTTATTTTTTCTCGATCTGGGAACGGAAGTCATCCTCCAAAATATGCTCCACATCTTTTGCTTCTTTGCGGATGTTTTTCAGATTATCCCGGATCTCCTGCTCTTCTTCCATGATCTCGGGATGCTCTTCTTTTTCTTCTTTAATGAACATACATAAGAAGCTGATCAGTAAAATCAGACAGGAGATCCAGATGGTCTTCGCTCCTATGTATTTGATCATATGTCCTCCCAGTGCCGCACCGATGGCGAACAAGAGGATGATTCCGAAATAATAACCGGATTTTTGCAATACCTTTTTATCTTTCGTTTTTCCGTAAGCGCACAGGGATTCCATGCCGCTGCGCAGATTGCCGATGCACATAGTACTGGCAAAAGCATAGCCGTTCACCTTGCGGAACGCCTGTACCTGCATAGCGCAGGCGAAAGATACCATGGCATTGGCCAGCAGATCCATCTCATTCGGAAAGAATCCGACTGCAAATAATAAAACTATTTCCGTTACCAGTATCAGCTGCCTCCAGTGGATTTTCTGTGCCTTCTGGTATTTCATACGGATGCATTCTGCCATTGCCACTCCCAGCGCGAAGAACAGTAACGGGGAAAAATATCGAAGTACCGCCTGCCAGTTCCGATCTACCAGATTCTGACTGAGTAATACAATATTGCCGGTCTGCGCGTTGGCAAATACCTTTCCCCGATACATATAGGTATAAGCATCCTGCAGACCACCGGAGATTGACAGGATCCCGGCGATCAGAAAAGACTCTGACATCTGTCCATGTATTTTGCGTTGCATAAAAATCTACCTCCCTACAGGCATCTCCTGATTACAGTATAAGCAACGATATCTTCCGGATGGTGATAATTCAAAAATATGATCACAGTTCGTCTCTATACTGGTAATACAGCGTGGATTTTTACATTTTATCACATTTACCAGTCTTTGTGGAGGAACCGGATGATACTTTTTTACAACTTCTCCTTCCCGGATCACGATCAAGGTGATCTGACTGTCCAGATATCCCAAAATATCCAGGCGTTCCGGCAGTGTCTCTCCTTCGATCTTAATCAGATCTTTACATCCGTATTTCTGACTTTTTACGGATTGCAACAGAGCTACGGACTGGGTCTTGGACTCCAGTTCCAGCAATCTGTAAATATCCATTCCCTTTCCTGCGGGAATATGGTCGATCACGACACCGTTCTGAATCGATTCTACGTTTAACATACAAGCACCTTCTTTCCCGTCACAGGATCCGTAAGGTCTAACAGACTTAAGATAAGTGCCATACGGATAAACTTTCCATTTAATACCTGTTGAAAATATGCAGCTCTCGGATCAGCATCCACTTCCGTGGCAATCTCATCCACCCTTGGCAAGGGATGCAGAACCGGCATGTCCGCTTTCGCCAAGTTTAATTTCTCCTGATCCAGAATATAGATATCTTTCAGACGGATATAATCTTCTTCATTGAAAAAACGTTCCTTCTGCACCCTGGTCATATAAAGTACATCCAGCCTGGGCAGCGTATCCTCCAGACTGATCACCTCATGGTAAGGCGTTTTCGTCGGTTTCAGGGTATCCTCCACCAGATAATCCGGTACCTTCAGCTCCTCCGGAGAGATGAAATAGAATTCGTTGCCCGAATAGCGAACCAGACTGTTTACCAGAGAATGTACGGTCCTGCCAAATTTCAAATCCCCGCAGAAACCTACTTTCAGATGATCCAGGCGTCCCTTGCGCTGTCTTATGGTCAACAGATCGATCATGGTCTGTGTCGGGTGATTATGTCCACCATCCCCGGCATTGATCACCGGAATTTTAGAATACATGGATGCACGAAGCGGCGCGCCTTCCTTCGGATGACGCATGGCGATAATATCTGCATAGCAGCTTATCACTCGTGCGGTATCCGCCACGGTCTCGCCTTTTGTGGCGCTGCACTGCTCCGCCCCTGCGAATCCCAGTGTTCTGCCGCCTAAGTTCAGCATTGCTGTTTCAAAAGAAAGTCTCGTTCTGGTGCTTGGCTCATAAAATAAAGTAGCCAGTATTTTCCCGTCCGCACAGTGAGCATACGCTGCGGGATCTCCTGCAATTCTGTCCGCCAGGTCTAAGATCTCCTGCGTTTCCGCTACCGACAGATCCAGTGAATCAATCAAATGTCGCATAACCTTTTCTCCTCTGTTTACTTTTTTTCAACCGCGTATTATACTATATTCTGATGAATACTAAAAATATATAGTTTATATGTGAGGCATATTATTTTTATATGGATATCAGTTTTGAATATTACAGAATTTTTTATTACGTTGCCAAATATGAAAACATTACAAAGGCCGCTATGGTATTAAAGAGCAGCCAGCCCAATGTCACCCGGATCATACATATCCTGGAGGATCAGCTGGACTGCCGTCTTTTTCTCCGGGAGCCCCGGGGACTGAAGCTTACCGAGGAAGGCAGAAGACTCTACGCCCATGTAGCGATCGCCTGCCAGCATCTGTTGGATGCGGAGGCTGAACTGTGCCGGGAGAAAGACATCTGCGCCGGAACCATCGAGCTTGGCGTCACCGAGACTGCCCTGCATTTATTTCTGCTTAGGAACCTGCATGATTTTCAGCGCACTTACCCGGATATTAAAATCCGTATTCAGAACAATACAACACCTGACATTCTCAAGTCACTGGCGAACGGTCGTCTGGATCTCGCTGTGGTAACCACGCCGTTCGAGATCAGGGATACCATGGAATGTGAAGATCTGATGACTTTTCAGGAAGTTCCTGCCGGCGGTTCCGACTGCGCTGCATTGTCCGATCATCCCATGACTCTGAAGGAGTTCCGTCTCCATTCTATCATCGGTCTTGGGTATGGAACCGCCAGTTATGATTATTACCGGAAAGTATTTATCGAACAGCATCTGGACTACGAACCTGCCATGGAAGTAGCTACCGCAGATCTGGTCATCCCACTGCTCCAGAACAATCTGGGCGTCGGATTTGTACCGGAACCGTTAGCGGCTCCTTTTTTTGAAAACGGCAGTCTCGTTCCCCTAACCTTAAATGTACCGCTTCCTTCCCGCGAGGTGAAAATGTTGTGGGATAAAAGCCGCAGTCAGAGCCGGGCAGCCGCTACCTTTTGTCATTATCTGAGGGAGCTTTAAAATACATTTTAAATCAGGGGTCAGTCATAGATCACTGTTTTATCCAAAAGTTCTGTTTTTATCACAATATACGGCGTAGTGGGTTTCCCTGCGCCGCTTTTTTGTCCGGTGATATCAGGACCCAAGAGGCTTGTGCTGACATGAACAGCATCGTCTGTCAGGTATAATTCATCCACTGCGATGCTGTAACCGCCGGTCTTCTGTTCCCCGTAACCGATGCTGATATAGAGGTTCTGATTATCGCTATATGTCAGTCGAAAAGGTTCGCTTCCCTTTTCCGCAATCACAGTTTTTAATTCTTCCGGAATTTTTTCTTCACTGAGCACTGTAAAATCCAGATCACGCAGTTTGATGTTCCCTTCCCCGGACATCCCGCATCCGGTCAGCACCACACACAGCAAAAGCATTGCAGCCGCCACATTTTTCCACCGTTTTCTCTTGATTTTCATACACGATCCACCGCGAATACTTACTTATCCTATATTTATGTGAAAAATGTAGCGATATACATTAATTTTACTCCTTTTCTCTGATCCGGATGTGCGCTATAATAGAGCAGGTGCGCCCAAAGGCGCCTTACAGAAAGATGAGGATTATAATTATGGATGATAAATTCAGCAGAAAAGTATTCTGCGACGGCATGCGGGATGGTTTTCCCATCGCGCTGGGATATTTCGCCGTATCCTTCTCCCTGGGAATTGCTGCAAGGCACGCTGGTTTCACTCCCTTGCAGGGATTCCTGGCCAGTCTTCTGAATAATGCTTCTGCCGGAGAATATGCAGCCTTTACCCTGGTGGCTGCTCAGGCAACCTATCTGGAGGTGGCGATCATTACGCTGATCGCGAATGCCAGATATCTGCTCATGAGCTGTGCACTGGCACAGAAGTTCTCCCCCGGAACTCCTTTTTTCCACCGTCTGATCATTGCTTATGATGTGACGGACGAGCTGTTCGGCATCACCATTGCCCGACCCGGCATTCTGAATCCATACTATACCTACGGTGCGATCCTGTTAGCCGCTCCGGCCTGGGCGGGCGGAACCGCCTGCGGCATCATCGCCGGAAATGCGCTTCCCTTACGTGCGGTCAGTGCGCTGAGCGTTGCTTTGTACGGCATGTTCTTAGCGATCATTATTCCCCCTGCCAGAAAAAGTAAGATCGTGGCAGCACTGGTAGCCATCAGCTTCGCATTGAGTTTTGTCTGCAACTATCTGCCCGGTATTTCTTCTCTGTCGGAAGGTACGAGAACCATCCTGTTAACCGTGATCATCTCCGGTGCCGCAGCGATCCTGTTCCCAGTGAAACAGACGGATAAATCAACGGAATGTGCCCGGAAAGGAGACTCTGACAAATGAATAATTATATCTATATTGCCGTTATGGCAGCCGTCTCCTATACGATCCGTGTCTTACCCCTGACACTGATCCGCAAACCGATCAAGAATCAGTTTATTCAGTCCTTTTTGTACTATGTGCCTTATGTAACACTGGCTGTCATGACCTTCCCGGCCATCATCCATGCTACCCAGACTCCCATCTCCGGACTGGTGGCATTGATCGCCGGAATCATCGCCGCATGGCTCGGTGCCGGGCTGTTCCCGGTATCCGTGATCTGTTGTGTGCTGGTATTTTTGATTGAGTTGTTTGTGTAGATTTAAGGGAGATCATAGAATGTCTATATCTGAAAAAAATGTGAAAAGAAAATTACCGGATATAATCCGTTCCACGGGTAATGGTGCCGTTATTGCCATTTCTACCTGCTTTTTATTGTTTGTGTATGCGCCAACGGAGCTGTTTTTAACCAATCAGTCCAGCTTCTGGTTCACTTTGTATACCATGCTCCCCGCAGTGCTCGGAACTTTTGCGGTTACTGTACTCGCCTCTGTTCTGCTGTTGTTTTTCTGCAACCTGATCTCTCATACACTCTATCAGATTGCATCTGCCGGCTTCGCTCTCCTGATGATCTGCTCCTACATTCAGGGGACTTTCCTGATCTTTGGTCTGCCGGGACTGGACGGACTGGCAATCGACTGGAATCAGTACCAGGCTTCCCGTTATAAATCCATCGGCTTATGGATCATCATGCTGATCGTGTTTATCGTCCTGATCCGGATATTTCATCTGCGGAAATTTCTGAAAGCTGCCGGAATCGTAAGTTTCTGCATGGCACTGATGCTGCTTGTGACACTATTTACGTTGTCTCTGTCCTCCCGGGATAGTCTCAACAAGGATGTGCTGACCGCCACGACGGAAAATATGTTTGAAATGTCGGAGGATACCAATTTTATCATCCTGTTGCTGGATGCCGTAGATGCTCCGACCCTGAATCAGATGATTGCCGACGGTAAAATGGAGGGACTGGAAGATACTTTTGAGGATTTCACTTATTATACGAACACCGTAGGTGCTTATTCCTGTACCAAACATGCGATACCTTATATTCTGTCCGGCTTCTGGTATGAAAATGATCGCACTTATAACGATTATCTGAATACCGTATTTAAAGAGTCACCGGTATTTCAGGCGTTGGAGAATGATTCCTACCGCATGGGACTCTATGACAGTGAATTGAATCCCACTGCGGAAGGTAATCTGGATCGTTTCGAGAACATGCAGCCGGTTCGGGCGGAAGTCACTTCTTATTTTCGTTTTGCCAAACTGTTGGTAAAGCTGGGGGGAATCAAATTCGCCCCCTATGATCTGAAACCGTATTGCTACGCTATTGCTTATAATTTCGGCAAGGTCCGCAAGCTTCCGGATAGTTACGATTTCGATGTCTTCGAATGGGGCGACCGCACCTTCTACGACGACCTTCAGACCACCGATATCACCACGACACCGGACAAATGTTTCCGCTTTATCCATTTAGAGGGTGCCCATGCTCCCTTCTGCTATGACAAAGACCTGAATGTCGTAGAATCTTCCGATTATCCTACCTGTATCCAGGCTTCCATGACTCTGACAGACAGCTATCTGAAGAAATTAAAAGAAGCCGGTGTATATGATAACTCTGTCATCATTGTGATGGCGGATCACGGCTTCAACTCCGAATTGTCGGATGAAGGCCGGACATTTGAGGCCAGACAGAACCCTATTCTGTTCGTAAAAGGCGTCGGCGAACATCATCCTTATGTTACATCGGACATTCCCCTGTCCTTCTCTGATCTACCTGCATCTTTTCTTAATCTGATGGAAGGGCAATCCGGAGAAGAGGCTTTTGCCTGGACTGAGGGGCAGCAGAGAGAACGACGATACCTATATTATGATCTCAATGATGGTGTCGGTGAAAAACACATGGTGGAATACATCCAGACCGGACATGCCTCCGACTTATCCACCCTGATCCGTACCGGTACTGAATACTACTACGATTCCAGACTGGGAACACCGTAGAATACTTCTAAATACGCAACTTTAAAGAGCAGCTGTGCATACGCCACAGCTGCTCTTTAAAGTCTGTATCCTGAATCTATAAATTGTATTTCTTCAACATTTCCCGCACAAACTCAGGATCCTGCAGACGAGGGATGTTGTCTTCGTCACCTTCGGCATTCATGCGGGCAATCAAATTCGTAAGACGATTACGTTCCTGTTCCGCACCAAGGTCACGGACATACTCATCTCTGGCATGCTGATCCCGTACCATTTTCATATGTTCATCGTACATGGCTCTCGCCCATCTTCCTAGACTCATATGTCTTACCTCTTTCACCGCTTCCAGAATTCCGGGGTTCTTTGTCAAAGTTTCCAACATCTTCAGATCATCCTCCGTTTCTACATTGAACAATTGTATCCACTCATCAATCCGTTGCCCGGTCAATGCTTTGTTCAGTTCCAGAATGTGCAGTTCCACCAGATTACTGAACACTTCACCATTTTCTTCTCTTAACAGATATTTTCTGTGATAAGTACTATCTGTTGTCATATTAAAATTCAGAATACTGATGGTGATGCATTTCTTCATCCGTTCATAGTCGTCTCCGACAGAAAGTTCTTCCGTCAGAAGCTTTCCCATATAGAAAAGCTGACGTTTATCCCAATGCTTTACTGTATGAATCTGAAGCTCTATACTGATCTTCGTATCGTCATTCAATTCCAACAATACATCTACAATTCCCTGTTTCTGGTATTTATATCTGCGCCATAAATTCGTATTCCGTAATTTCAGGCTCCGGATCTTTTCTATCGGAATGTCTAAAATATCACTGATAAAATATTTTAGAATAATAAAATTACGGAACAGTTCTTTCATGCAGTAATCCCACTTGGGTCTTGCTATCATTTGCATTCTCCTCTCTTATATACATACGAGAGGTTTGCCGCCTCCCATATTTACTTTTATCAAAATGGGACAAGCGACCGAATGGTCTTGAAATATCAGACTTGCTTCCCAATGTGTGTCTTGATGATAACAAATATAAGTACAACTGTCAATTGTAAATTTGCGCAATGGTTTCTGATTTTGTTGCGCAGTTTTGCAATATTTTATAATGCATATACGCTATAATATGTTATAATATATGTGCGCAATCGGTTGTGCGATTATAGTTTTACGGGAGGATTACTTATGCATCATTTTACAAAGCATTCACACACACGCCTGTTGGCTCTATGTCTCAGCGCAGGACTGATTATGGGCAGTCTGTCCGGCTGTAGTAATCAGGGTCAGGGCAACGGTACCACGGATACCATAGCCGAATCCGCAAGTACGTCTTCAACAGATGTTACCGATATTACTGCGTTTCCCATGCCGGAAGGGCCTGAGGAATCTACCATCTATGTGGAACCGGTCGACGGCATTTCCGATGATTTTTACCGGGGCATGGACGCTTCCGCAGTACTTGCCCTGGAGAACAGCGGCGTGAAATATTATAATTTCGACGGGGAAGAACAGGATGTTTTCATGACGCTGGCACAGGCCGGTGTGAACTATATCCGTCTCCGTGTCTGGAATGATCCCTATGATGAGAACGGCAACGGTTACGGCGGCGGTAACAACGACGTAGCAACCGCAATTGCCCTGGGTCAGCGTGCTACGCAGTATGGCATGAAGGTCTGCATCGATTTTCATTATTCCGATTTCTGGGCTGACCCGAAGAAGCAGTTCGTTCCCAAGGCATGGGAAGGCATGAATATTGAAGAAAAAGCGGATGCTCTCTACAACTACACACTGGACAGTCTCACTCAGATTCTAGAGGCCGGCGTCAATGTAGGCATGGTACAGATTGGAAATGAGATCAACAATGGTATGTCCGGTGAAACGGATGTAGCAAATGTGAGAAAGCTTCTGACCGCCGGCAGCAAGGCTGTCCGGGAAGCAGCAGCGGATTCCTGCAAAGATATTCTTGTAGCTGTACACTATACAAATATCGATGATATGAAGAAGCTGGATACATTACTGACTGGTTTACAGGTAAAAGAAATTGACTACGATATTGTTGGGCTCTCCTTCTATCCCTACTGGCATGGGACCATGGATGATCTAAAAAATGCAATTATCCATATCCGGGATACTTATGACAAAAAGGTATATGTCGCTGAAAATGCTTATTGCTATACCGCAGAAGACGGCGACGGATCCGCCAACAGTGTGGAGGGAACAGGCGATCTTGCAGAAGGCTATTCCGCCAGTGTGCAGGGACAGGCAAATGAAGTAAGGGATGTCTGTGCGGCTGCCAGTGAAGCCGGTGCTGAAGGTATCTTCTACTGGGAAGGCGCCTGGATCCCGGTAGGTCCTGCAGATGCTGACAATTCCGCTATCTGGGAAAAATACGGCAGTGGTTGGGCAAGCAGCTACGCTTCCGATTACGATCCCAAAGATGCCGGACAGTATTACGGCGGATGCTCCTGGGATAATCAGGCAATGTTTGATTTCACCGGACATCCTCTGGCTTCTCTGAATGTCTTTAAGTATCTGAAATACGGTGCTACGGCACCCCTGACAGTAGAGAGTATCCCCGCGCTTACCGTATCCTGCAATCTCGGTACAGAAGCAGAACTTCCGGAGACCGTAAGTGTCATCTACAACGATCGGTCCGAAAAACAGGTTCCCGTTACCTGGAATGCGGATGATGTGGCTGCTATTGACACGGAGACCGGAGGTACTTTCATTGTTTCCGGTTCTCTGGATGATGGCAGTGAAGTTACTGCGACAGTAACGGTAGAGCGAGTGAACTACGTGCAGAATCCCAGCTTCGAAGATGCCGATACCTCCATGTGGACCGTAACCTACGCAGGAGATACGGATCCTACTGACTATCAGGTGAAGGCTGCGGATGCCCACAGCGGTGAAATAGCGTTCCATTTCTGGTCCGGATCTTCCGATATGGAATTCTCCATTGAGCAGAGGTTCACCGATTTGGAACCGGGTACTTATGAGCTGTCCGCTTTCTCGCAGGGCGGTGATCTGTCTGCAGATGCTTCCATGGAACTGTATGCAGTTGTCGATGGCAAGGAGCTTACGGATCCCTTTATGCTCACCACCTATGCCGACTGGCAGAATCCCATCGTCTCCGGGATCAAAGTCACCGACGGCACCCTGACTATTGGAGTGAGATATCAGTGTAATATGAACAGTTGGGGAACTTTAGATGATGTAACACTGAATCGTGTCGGAGATTAAATTGAAAGTTACGAGCCATGCAAAAATAGAACGGAATACCTCGGTGGGAGCTTGCTCACACAAGAGGTTATTTCGTTCTATTTTTATACGGCGACAACCGTCAATGAAATAAATGTGGAGTGCCCTTTACGACACATTTATGAATTGAGTGCATGGCTCGTAACGTAGGGTTGTCGTAAACCGGACGAACGCCCGCCTGTGCCCCTTCTTCCGCCTCAGCGTGGGCACAGGAGATAGGATCAAGCTTCTCTGTACCCTTCTTCCTCCTTAAACTACTACCCGTGTCAAGGACAGTCAGCTCTTTCTATGCCCAATTTTAACGAAGCATCTTTATCGGATACTCTCCAGTTAGTATATAGTTATAAAATTCTTTGGGAGACAGGTTCTTTAATCCCATTTTATATCGGTCATTATTATAATAATCAATCCAGTCATCAATGGCTTCTTTTACTTCGGAAAAAGTTGCCCATCTCCTTGATTTAAGATGGATCTCTTCTTTCATATGACCAAAGAAGCTTTCTTGAGGAGCATTATCCCAGCAGTTTCCGCGTCTTGACATGGATTGACGAAGTCCTGCATCTGCTATAACCTCTTGAAAAGATGTACTTGTGTAGTGGCATCCCTGGTCACTATGTATCAGTGCTTCGGAATCAGGAGAGATTCCATGCTTCTCAATAAGCTGTTTTACTGTTTGTAAAACAAAATCTACTTCTAAGCTTTCGCTGAGGACATAAGAAAGCACCTCATCCGTAAACGAATCCATGATAACAGACAAATACAGAAAGCTGTCCTTAAACGAGATATATGTAATGTCAGTTAAAAATATTTTCCTTGGGCCGTGGAGTTTAAACTCCCGTTTTAAAAGATTATCCGCTACAGAATTTGTCTGCATGGCTTTTGCCATTCTTCGATAGGGATTTGCTTTTCGTATCGGACAGAAAAGCCCATACTTTCGCATCAGCCGTCGGATTTTTTTATGATTCATACGGATACCCATATGTAGAAGGCGCATATAAATTCCCATTACACCTTTATCATAGCCTCGAAATGCATATGCTTCCTGAATTAAAGCAAAGTCTGCCTGATCCTGATATTCTTTTTGACTTGGCTTCTGACCATTTTTCACCCAGTTATAATAACCGGAACGGGAAACCCCTGCTATACGGCATAATTCGGTTACATTTAAAATATTTTCCGGAGAAGCCAGAGTCATTTGAATCAGCTGGAATTGCGCGGTGGAATCAACTGACCTGTTTCCCGTAAATGACGGCTTTTTTTAAGAATTCAATCTGCTGTTCCAAAAGTTGAACACGTTTTTCTAATTCGCGAAATTCTGTTTCGCTATGCCTCTTTTTAGCAGGTGATTTCTTTGGACGGGCAGGTTCCCGAAGCCCTTCCGGAGTTTCGGCTTCCATACGGATTCTTTTTATAATGTGTTTTCGATAAGAATGAGAAAACAGATCATCACGATAGCCTGCAAGGCGAAAAATCTTTGTGGAAGTCATTCCGTTTTTATTAAGATTGTTGATGACCAGCTGCTTAAATGCAAGGGAATAGTAAACTCTGCAGTTAGAGACATAGCTGGTATATGGATTGCTCAATAGTTCGGCTTTTTCTTCATCTGTAAAAAAATGGCTCTGTGACATAGGCAAAATCCTTTCTAGATCAAGAATATCACGAAAAAGGTTCTAAAGGAATAAAATGGGTGTCCATTTATTGGTTTTGCCATTTTAAATGGGTATATACAGAAAAAGAAATGTCCACTAGATAGGTAGTAGTTTAGAAAGTTTGTGGGTATGAGAAGCTTGTTTTGTTGCTGATACCCAAATTGTGAAAATCGGAAGGTACAACAAGGGAATTATATATTCCAGAATGTCTGCGGCAGGTGTTCGCCACATCACGCCAAAAGTAAGAACCGTGATTTGTGAGCAAGCTCCCAATCACGGTTCTTATTTTGCCTATGCGCGGCTATGCTTTCGTAAACTCTCAATTTATTTGAGCACTACTTTATCTAGGTGCCAGATTTCATCCACATACTGTTGGATGGTTCTGTCAGAGGTGAATTTGCCGGAGCATGCCACATTCAGGATAGCGCTCTTAGCCCAGTTGTCTTCGTTGCGGTAAGCGGCTTCCACTCTCTTCTGTGCCTCTGCGTAGGACTTGAAGTCCTTGAGGATGAAGTAGGTGTCTGCCTTCGCAGTGCACTGGGTGTTCAGCAGAGAATTGTACAGCGGGCGGAACAGCTCGGGATCTCCCGGTGCGAAGGTTCCGTTGATCAGCTGCATCAGTACCTTGCGGACATCCTGATCGTTATTGAAGATTTCCATGGGATCATAACCGCCATGGTTCTCATAGTTGATAACTTCCTGTGCGGACAGACCAAAAATAAAGGCATTCTCTTCGCCCACCTCTTCTACGATCTCCACGTTAGCGCCGTCCATGGTTCCCAGGGTCAGGGCGCCGTTCAGCATGAACTTCATGTTACCGGTACCGGATGCTTCCTTACTTGCGGTAGAGATCTGCTCAGAGACATCTGCTGCTGCGAAGATGATCTCTGCGTTGGATACATTGTAGTTCTCAATAAAAACGACCTTGATCTTACCGTTGATAGCGGGATCGTTGTTTACCACATCCGCTACGGAATTGATCAGCTTGATGGTCAGCTTCGCATTACGGTAGCCGGCTGCTGCCTTCGCGCCGAAGATAAAGGTTCTGGGATAGAAATCCAGTTCCGGATGCTCCTTTAGTTCGTTATACAGGTGCATTACATGCAGAATATTGAGCAACTGTCTCTTGTACTCATGCAGACGCTTTACCTGCACATCGAAGATGGATCTGGGATCTACTTCGATACCGTTGTGCTCTAAAATGTATTTTGCCAGACGTACTTTGTTCTGGTACTTAATGTTCATGAACTCCTGCTGTGCCTTTTTGTCATCCGCATATACCTTCAGGCGGGAGATCTGAGGCAGATCGGTGATCCAGTCGTCACCTACATGAGCCGTTACCCAGTCAGCTAACAGCGGGTTTGCATGCAGCAGGAAACGTCTCTGGGTGATACCGTTGGTCTTATTATTGAAGCGCTCCGGGAACATCTCATAGAAGTCCTTCAGCTCCTGCTTCTCCAGGATCTCGGTATGCAGTCTTGCCACACCGTTGACAGAGTAGCCGGAGACGATTGCCATATTTGCCATCTTCACCTGTCCGTCATAGATGATCGCCATCTTGCGGATCTTCTCCTGTACATCCACGCCGGGTACATTGCTGTACTTCTGCTGAATGTCAATGATGAATCTGCGGTTGATCTCTTCCACGATCTGGTAGATTCTGGGAAGTAATCTGGAGAACAGTTCGATGGGCCATTTCTCCAATGCTTCCGCCATAATGGTATGGTTGGTGTAAGCACAGGTCTTGGTGGTGATCTCCCACGCTTCTTCCCAGGTCAGATAATAATCATCCATCAGCACACGCATCAGCTCTGCGATAGCTACGGTAGGATGGGTATCGTTCAGCTGGAAGGTAACCTTCTCATAGAACTTATGGATATCATCATGCTTTCTCATGTACTTCTCAACTGCTTCCTGTACGGATGCGGAGATGAAGAAGTACTGCTGCTTCAGACGCAGTTCCTTACCTGCATAATGATTGTCATTGGGGTACAGAACCTCTACGATATTACGTGCCAGGTTCTCCTGCTCTACCGCCTTCTGGTAATCACCCTTGTCAAAGGAATCCAGCTGGAAGCACTCTACGGGCTCCGCATCCCAGATACGCAGGGTGTTTACAATACCGTTGCCATAGCCCACGATGGGAAAATCAAAAGGAATGGCCTTAACAGACTGATAACCCTCCTGGGTAAATACATTTCTGCCATTCTCGTCGGTATGCACACTTACATAGCCGCCGAATTTCACCATTTTCGCATACTCAGGTCTACGCAGTTCAAAAGGATTGCCATTCATCAGCCAGTTATCGGGAACCTCTACCTGATAACCGTCGCGGATCTCCTGCTTGAACATACCATAACGATAACGGATACCGCAGCCATATGCGGGATATCCAAGAGTTGCCAGGGAATCCAGGAAACATGCTGCCAGACGTCCCAGTCCACCGTTACCCAGCGCTGCATCCGGCTCCTGATCCTCGATCAGGTTCAGATCCAGTCCCAGCTCTTCCAGAGCTTCCGCTACGGGCTTGTATGCCTTTAAATTGATGAGGTTATTGCCCAGTGCTCTTCCCATCAAAAATTCCATGGACATGTAGTAGACCATCTTAGGGTCTTCCTTCTCATATGCCTTCTGCGTCTCCATCCAGTTCTCTACGATACGATCCTTGATCGCATAAGATACTGCCTGGAAGATCTGCTGTGCATCTGCCTCTTCCAGATTCTTACGATACAGGGTGCGCACATTATATTCCACACTTCTCTTGAAGAGCTCCTTGTCGAACTCTTTTGCCTTTACCGGCTTCTCGCTGGCTACTACTGATTTTTTCACCTATGTTCTCCTCTCCATTACCTCTCCGGTACTGCACTCTTCTCAAGATATTCCGCGCCGGATAGCGTTATGATTTCATCCATATTCTTAACCAAATACAGGTAATATTATAACAAATATATACACTCATTCCAACTAGTTTCGTAAGTTTCGTAAAAAAAGAGCCTTATCTGAAAGAAACAGATAAAGCTCTTTTCAAAGTTTTTATATATGATTTATTTTATATTCTCTGTCTTGCCCTCTTCCACACCGATGAAGTAGTCCTCATTTAATCCGTAGGAAGCAAGAATATCCATCAGCCTGCCATCTTCCTTCATACTGTTCAAGGCACCATTGACTTCTTCCAGAAAATCTTTGTCCTCAAAACGGATAGCAGCACCGATCCGTCCTACCGCTTCCGCTTCATAAGGAGTTAACAGTCGTAACTTCAGATTGGAATCCTGCTCGATGGCATAGGCTGAGAGGATACCGTCGGTAACTACCGCATCTACCTTACCGGTATTGACTGCGGTCATCAAGGTTGCCTGGTTCTCATAGCCTACGAGATCTTTGATTTTACCTTCATCCTTCCATTTCTGAGCCATTTCATACATGGCTGCACCAGTTTGTGCACCCATTACAGCATCCTTCAGATCCTCCTTGGAAGTAATGGGAGAGTCCTCTTTTACAGTTACGGCTTCGCTCTCGGTGTACCATACATCAGTAAACAGTGCTACCTCCAGCCGCTCATCCTTGATGTACATGGCATCTGCCACCATATCTACATTTTTGTTATTCAGTTCCAACAACATATTGGAAAAATCTGTTACCTGCGCTCTCACCTCAGGAATCCCCAGGCGGTTGCATATTTCCTTCAGGATATCCACATCCAGACCTTTCAGTTCATTTGTATCCACATCGTAATAACAGAAAGGAGCATCATTGGAAGTGGCGATGTTGATATAACCTCTCTCCTTGATTTCTTTTAACAGAGCAGATTCTCCATCTGTGCTCTCTTCCATGGTGCCTGTGCTCTCTGCTACAGTGCTGCCTGCTGTTGTAGAAGTAGCGGTCTCCTGCGCGGATCCGCACCCGGTGAAAAGTGTTGCCATCATAGTTCCCATCAGCACCATTGCCATTAATTTTTTCATAATCTTTCTCCTCTCTTTCTACTTGTTTTGCTTATTTTATTTCCGTTTCATCCTTGCTCTCTTAAGATGACTTTCCAGTGCCACCGAAAGTCTGGAGAGAGGTACGGAAAGCAGCAGATACACTACTGCTACAATGGTATAAGCTTCCACTGTCAGAAACGTTTGGGAGGCAAAAGTCTTCGCCCGCAGTAACAGTTCCTGTACAGAGATCATTGCCAGAAGTGATGTGTCCTTGATCATCATGACCAGATAGTTGCCAAACACCGGAATGGAATTCCGGATGGCAGGCGGAATAATAAACTTGAATAATACCTGTGTCTCGGAAAATCCCAGTGCCAGGCCGGCTTCCCGCTGTCCGGGATCCACTGCCAGGATGGCGGAACGGATAACCTCCGACATATAGCATCCATAGTTAATGGAGAATCCGATGATACCGGATAAAGTGGCGGAGATCTGGACGTTGGTTTCCGCTCCGAACACGGCTGCCAGTCCGTCGATCAGCATGGGCACTACATAATAGATGTAGAAAAACTGTACCAACAGCGGCGTACCGCGGATAAATTCAATGAAAAGTACTAAGATGCGGTTCAGTACCTTATTTTTGCTGACTCTTCCGATTGCCAACAGCAATGCGATGATCAATGCTCCCAAGAATCCCAATACAGTTACATACAGGACAACGCCGATCCCCTGTCCGAGACTCGGTAATAACTGATCAAATGCTTTTTTCCAATGCAGATTCATATAGTCATCCTCCTGTCTATTTATTTAATACACGGGATAAAAATGCCTGTGTTCTGGGATTCTTCGGTGCAGTGAATATTTCATCCGGAGTTCCCTCCTCGACAATGTAGCCTCCGTCCATAAAAATGACTCTGTCTGCCACATCTCTGGCAAATCCCATCTCATGGGTTACTACTAACATCGTCATGCCTTCTTTTGCCAGATCTTTCATGACCCCCAGCACACCTCCCACCAGTTCGGGATCCAACGCCGATGTTGGTTCGTCGAATAACAGTACCTCAGGATCCATTGCCAGTGCTCTGGCAATAGCCACTCTCTGCTGCTGTCCACCGGATAACGTCTCCGGATAGACATTTGCCTTAGATTTCAGTCCTACTTTGTCTAACAGCTCCAACGCTTTTTCTTCTGCCTGTTCTTTGGACAGCTTGTTTAACTGCATAGGTGCCACCGTAATGTTATCTAGTACCGTCTTCATGCTGAACAAGTTGAATCTCTGGAACACCATGCCTACATTTTTCCGGTAGTTTTTCACTTTTTTGCCAAGCTTCGTGATATCCTCGCCTTGGTAGATGATCTCGCCTCCAGAGGGCTTCTCCAACAGGTTGCAGCACCGAAGCATGGTACTTTTGCCGGAACCGGAAGGACCGATGATGACGATCACTTCACCCTTTTGCACTTCAATATTGATATCTCTTAATACCTGCAGATCCCCAAAGGATTTGGACAGGTTCTTGATCTCCAGTAAAGCCATAGCCATCCCTCCTACTCTTCTTCTGTCAGGAACTTCTTGCGAACGATATCTGCCAGCAGCTCTGCCGTTCCGTCCACTCCCAGAAAATGAGAATTGATCATCAGATCCTTATACTTCGGATCGTTCATGGCATATCCTGCATAGTGTTTGTGATACTGCATCCTTGCCTTATCCACATCGTTAATCATCTTGCGGGCTTCCGCTTCTTTCATCCCCAGCAGGTTCACACAGTTATCTAACTTATCCTCATAGGAGGCATAAATATATACATGGAAAGCATTTTCCATATTTTTCAAAATGTAATCGGAACATCTGCCAACTATGATGCAGGACTCCTTCTCCACCAGCTGATTGATGATCTTCTGTTGGGCAATGAAAATATTGTCCTGCACATCCGTGGTTCCCATGCCGAGAGGATATTTCATGCCGAAGAACATATTTTTCGCGCTTTCCTCCAGATCCGATACGGAAGACAGCGGCATGTTCATGCGCTTCGCCGTCTCCTCCACGATATCTCTGTCATAGCATTCGATTCCGAGGATCTCCGCTGTTTTTTTTGCGATAGGTCTTCCCATGCTTCCAAAATCTCTTGTGATCGTTACAGCAAATCTCTTATGACTCATATGTTTTCCCTCTCTTTCCGGTATGTTGCTTTATCTACAGTTCCTAAGGATCTCTTCCACATCCTCTGTCTGTAATCGTTTATAGCTTCCTGGAATCAGTAAGGTCTTCGCCGCAATCGCGGGAATTGCTTCCTCTGGGATTCCCACTTCCTGTAATGTAACCGGTGCCCCGATACGGCGGAAATACTCTTTCGTCTTCGCCAGTCCTTCATGTGCCAGCTCAATGTCCGTCTTCCCGATGGGGTCGCACCCCATGATCCGCACCGCATATCTGGCAAACTTCTCCGGCGCCTCCTCACAGATATAATCCAGATACGGTACCTGGCACACTGCCAGACCCGCCCCATGGGGAATATCGTAAAATGCTGACAGGGCATGCTCGATCTTATGTGCCATCCAGTCTTCGTCTTTTCCCACTTCAATGATGCCGTTCAGTGCCATGGTTGAATCCCACATAAGGTTGGATCTTGCCACCGCATCCTGTGGATTTTTCAAGGCCCCGTTCAGATTTTCTATCACATTTTTTATCAGCGCCTCTGCCACATCATCGCTGACATTGCTCTCATCCGGTGTGGAAAAATAGATTTCAAAAATATGTGACAGGGTATCTACTGCTCCGTACAACATCTGCTCTTTGGGAAGAGTGTAGGTATATTCAGGATCCAGGATAGAGAACTTCGGATACTGGTGTACAGATGAATAGGAATATTTGAGTTGCTTTTCCCAGTTCGTGATGACACAGTCCATATTCATCTCACTTCCGGTAGCAGGTATGGTCAGGACACATCCCAAGGGAATGGCCTCTTCGGTTTTCTCTTTTCTTACGAAGAGATTCTCCCAATAATCATATCCTTCCGGAAGCTTTGCCACTGTGGCAATTGCTTTGGAACAGTCGATCACGCTGCCCCCTCCTGCGGCCAGGATAAAATCGATTCCTTTCTCCCTACAGATCCGTACACCCTCATCCACTTTGGTGGTTCGGGGATTCGCCATGATACCGGGAAGTTCATAAACCTTTTTCCCGGCATCGGTCAGTAGCCTGACAATTGTATCATAGATACCGTTTCTCTGAATGCTTCCGCCACCGTAGGTCAGCAGAATCTTTTGTCCCATACCGGGAAGTTCCTGTTTCAGATTCTCTATTGCTCCGACTCCGAAATATATTTTTACGGGATTATAAAATTGGAATTCTTTCATAATCTCTCACGCTCCCATCAGTCTCCCAACATCTCTCCCAGCACCACATCCGCTACCTGTAAAGTACGATAGGCATCGTCCATGGTATGGGTTACGGAGATATATTCTCTTCCTCTGTCATCTGTAAATCGGATTCCGTATTCCTCACAACGTTTTACGAACTCTCCGTAAAATGCGGTGTCGGCCTTACTTAGCCAGTCCCGGAAATCCTCCGTATCTTCCTCAAACCCAAAGTATAAAATAAAGATTCCTCCGATGGCTCTGGTGTAGATCTTCAGGTGATGCTTGACTGCTAACTTTCGGAACCCATCTACTAAGGCATCTCCGATCTCCTGTAAGTGTTCGTAGGTTCCCGGCTTCTTCAACTCCTCGATGGTGGCAAGCGCCGCTGCCACACCGATGGGGTTGGCGTTAAAGGTACCGGAAGAAGGTACGCCGCAGTTTAAGATTTCACGTTTGCCGGCTACGATACCGAAGGGATAACCTCCGGTGGATGCCTTTGCAAAGGTCGAAATATCAGGTGTCACTCCGTAATACTTCTGTGCTCCTCCGATGGACACCCGGAATCCTGTAATGACTTCATCGAAGATTAACACGATTCCGTATTTTTTCGTCAGTTCCCGCAGCCCCTGTAAAAAGCCTTTCTTCGGTAAGATGGGACCGGAGTCACACATGATCGGTTCTGTGATGACTGCTGCGATCTCATCTCCCTGCTCCTTCATGATCTTCTCTAAATAATCCAGATCGTTCCAAGGAGCGATGATCAGATAATCCGCACTATTGGGTTTCATTCCCTTGGTGGGGAGAATCTTGTTGGGATGTTCTCTGTCTCCTAAGTCTTCTACCTTAGAAGCTGAGATCGTTACCTTTTCCTCATCAGACCATCCGTGATACTGTCCTTCAAATTTGATGATCTTATATTTTCCGGTGTAAGCTCTGGCCAGCCGCAGCGCATGCATCACAACTTCTGTTCCGGAATTTTGAAAGCTTACCATTTCAGCGGAAGGAATGATCTCGGTCAGTTCCCTGCACAGCTTCAACATCTGCTTCGTGGGAGCTGAAAATTGGGAACCTCTCTGTAATTGTTCCTCCACTGCACGGTTCAAACTGTCCGGTGCATATCCCAGCAACATCGGTCCGAATCCCGCAATATAGTCGATATACTCATTGCCGTCCACATCATAGAGTTTGGATCCCTTGCCGTGATCCATCGCTACCGGGTAATCTCTGTACTTTGGTTTGTGAAAAGAACTTCCCACGCCTCCGGGCAGGTATTTCACCAGTTCCTCATGCAATGCTTTAGATCCGCTGATATCATATTTCTTCAACTTTTCTCCTGCCATACTCTTCCCTCCGCTTCCGTTTGTTCTGCAATTGGAGAAATAAAAAAAGGAACCGACATCTTCTGTCAGCTCCTTTGCTTGTAACCGATTATACTTTCTTCTCGAAAAAGCACAACACCGCATTTTGAAATAAGGTTTTCTAATTTTCTCCCTTTGTTTTCACCGTGAAACCGTTCGTTTGTACTCATTTTTGTGAAATATTTTGTATTTTAAATGATTTCCACTATTTTTTCTGTTAATTTGCACGTTATAAGATTTTAAAGTGTTTGTTATTATGTCACAAATATTTCCTCTATTTTTGTGTTGCATTCACAATTTCTACTGCCAAAGTCAGACTGAAGGCATCATGTGGATCCTTCAAATCCACTTTCAACATCTCCTCGATCTTTCGCAGGCGATAGTGCATGGTATTCTCGTGGATGAACAGTGTTTCCGCCGCCCGCTTCGCCTGGAATCCGCATTTCACATACTGAATCAGGGTACGTAACAGTTCCTCTCGTTCCGGAAGCATCAGATCTTGCAGTATCTGTGCTGCGATTTCCCTCAGCTCCTCCTTATCTTCGAACTTCTCGAAGAGACGCAGTACAATCATATTATCATATAAATACAGTTCGCCCTCCGGGATCTCATTCTGTCCGAGTCGGATCGCCCGCTGGGCATTGTCAACACTGGCTTTCATATCCTTCAAATCTCGGAATACACTTCCGATTCCAATGCGATACGACGTCCCGGTTGTACGGTTGTGCAGATGCGTAAGGAATCTGTCGCCGACTTCCCGCGAACTCAGATTCTCATCCATCTGTGCGATCCAGATATAGGAATCCTCGTCCGATGTCGTCAGCACCTGCTCTGTCCCCAAATATTCCCGGATTAGTTGGTCCAGTCTGTGGAATTCCCGATCCCACTGTGCCTCCTGATACAATTCTTCCGGCTCGATTGCCATCCCCGGCTCCGGCATCGTCGCGCTTTCCCTAATTTGAATAACGATTGCACGATACGGCGCACCCGGCTGGAAGCCCGCCAGTTCCAGCCGATTCAGCCGCTTTGCTGTGATCCGGCTGCCCGACAGGATTCCGAATAGCGTGACATTCACATCGTACTGGGAGGTCTCCTCTTTGAAAATGGCAAAACAGATGCTCTGACTGACATCCACAATACGCAACATTGCCGGCATCTCGAAAATGGGAAGTCCCAAAAAATTCCCCCTGTCGATAACCGCCTGGGGGATCTCCCGGATGTAAAAGCTTAAGTTGATCACCACACCCGCAACATTTTTCTCGTAGAGGGCATTGATCAGGTCAAGGAGCATTCCCTCTTCTTCCCTCGTGATCAGTCCTGTGACAATGACTAGTTCGCCGCCCTTTAGCCAGTCCACATAGTGGTAATCTTCCATGTAGTAGACCCATGAGATCACATGATTCAGTCCTTCTTTTCCCGCCAGCAGTTTCAACTGATTTGCATAAGGCAGTGATAATATATTTTTACAGGTAACATTCATAGGGCACCTCCCATAAATTCTCACTCTGTGATGCAAAACAGGCTCCACCCACAATCAGCGGGCAGAGCCTGTACTTCTTTGTACTAAAATTATTGTGTTTCTACATCCGAATGGATTCTTTATACTCTCTCCACAGCGATCACTGCGTTCTCGCCGTTAATGTTCCATTCCTTCGATACGCCGTATTCCATACCGCTTGTCAGTTCGTCAGCCAGAACCTTGCTGCTGATGGCTTCTTTGTTCTTCTGTGCGATCTCGGACAGCTTATCGTTGCCGTTGATGGATACGCGGATGTGATCGGTCACTTCGAAGCCGCTCTCCTTACGCATGGTCTGGATCTTGCTGATGATCTCGTAGACGAAGCCTTCCTCTACCAGTTCCGGTGTCAGGTTGGTATCCAGAACAACGGTCATTCTGTTGTCTTCCTGAGATACATAACCTTCCTTCTGTGCCATGTCGATCAGCAGATCGTCCTTGGTCAGTTCCACAGCCACACCGTCTACATCGAACTTTAATGCGCCGTCTGCATTCAGTTCATCCATTGCTGCATTGCCATCCAGTGCTGCAAGGTGCTTCTGGATTCCGCCCAACTGTTTGCCGTACTTGGGTCCTACGGTACGCAGCTGAGGTTTGAAGGTGTAAGAGGTAAAGTCACGTACGTCATCGGTAAATACGACTTCCTTGACGTTCAACTCATCCTCGATGATCTCCTGGTAGAACTCACTTAAGGTGAAGTCTGACTTGATATACATTCTGCTGATAGGCTGACGATTCTTGATGGCAGCCTCGTTACGGCATGCACGCCCCATAACCACAGCATCCAGTACATCCTCCATATCCTCTTCCAGCTTCTTGTCGATGTGATCCTTGTTCACTACCGGGAAGTCACACAGATGGATACTCTCGGGTGCATTTGCATCGTTGCTTCTTACCAGGTTCTGGTAAATATCCTCTGTCATGAAGGGGATCATGGGTGCGGCTGCCTTGCAGATGGTCACCAGTGCGGTGTACAGCGTCATGTAGGCATTGATCTTATCCTGCTCCATACCCTTTGCCCAGAAACGCTCACGGCTGCGTCTTACATACCAGTTACTCATCTCATCGACGAAGTCCTGCAGAGCCTTGGCAGCCTCGGGGATACGGTACTGATCCAGATTGCTGTCTACTTCTGCAACGGTAGAGTTCAGCTTGGACAGCAGCCACTTATCCATTACGGGCAGTTTGTCGTATTCCAGTGTATATTTGGAAGCATCAAAATTATCAATATTTGCATACAGTACGAAGAATGCGTAGGTGTTCCACAGGGTACCCATGAACTTACGCTGTCCTTCCTGTACGGCCTTGCCGGAGAATCTCTTCGGCAGCCAGGGTGCGGAACTGGTATAGAAATACCAGCGGATGGCATCTGCACCGTAGGTCTCCAGTGCGTTGAAGGGATCTACCGCATTGCCCTTACTCTTACTCATCTTCTGACCGTTCTCATCCTGTACATGACCCATTACGATAACGTTCTTGTAAGGAGCCTTATTGAAGAGCAGGGTGGATTCTGCCAACAGAGAGTAGAACCATCCACGGGTCTGGTCCACTGCCTCGGAGATAAAGTTGGCGGGGAACTGTTGCTCGAACAGATCCTTATTTTCAAACGGATAATGATGCTGTGCAAAAGGCATTGCTCCGGAGTCGAACCAGCAGTCGATCACCTCGGGAACACGCTTCATCTGCTTGCCGCACTCGGGGCAGGTGATGGTGATCTCGTCGATGTAAGGACGATGGAATTCTACGGTCTTCGCCTTCTCATTGCCGCTCATCTTGTACAGCTCTTCCCGGCTGCCAATGGAATGCTGATGTCCGCATTCGCACTCCCAGATATTTAACGGAGTACCCCAGTAACGGTTACGGGATACGCCCCAGTCCTGAATATTCTCCAGCCAGTTGCCGAAACGTCCCTCACCGATAGAAGCGGGGATCCAGTTGATGGTCTTATTATTACGTACCAGATCATCCTTCACAGCGGTCATCTTGATGAACCAGGACTCTCTTGCATAATAGATCAGCGGAGTATCACATCTCCAGCAGAAGGGATAATCATGCTCGAACTTCGGTGCATCGAACAGCTTGCCCTCTGCATCCAGATCCTTAAGTACCAGAGGATCTGCGTCTTTTACGAATTTTCCTGCATAAGGGGTCTCTGCGGTCAGATCACCCTTGCCGTCTACGAACTGTACGAAGGGCAGTTCGTAGTTACGTCCGATACGGCTGTCGTCTTCACCGAAAGCCGGTGCGATATGAACGATACCGGTACCATCGGTCATAGTTACATAACCATCGCAGGTTACGAAATGTGCCTTTTTCTTCTGCTTCTTGGCGGCATCTCCCGCACACTTGTACAGAGGCTCGTACTCCTTGTACTCCAGATCCTTACCAACATAAGTCTCCAGTACTTCGTAAGCATCCTTGCCTTCTTCTGCAAGACGTCCCAGAACCTTGTCTGCCAGTGCCTTTGCAATATAATAGGTATAACCATCGGCAGCCTTCACCTTCAGGTAGGTCTCCTCCGGGTTCACACACAGTGCCACGTTGGAAGGAAGAGTCCAGGGGGTGGTGGTCCATGCCAGGAAATATGCATCTTCGCCCTTTACCTTAAAACGTACGATGGCGGAACGCTCCTTGACTGCCTTATATCCCTGTGCCACTTCGTGGCTGGACAGCGGGGTTCCGCAACGAGGACAGTAAGGAACGATCTTGAAGCCCTTGTACAGAAGTCCCTTATCCCAGATGGTCTTCAAAGCCCACCATTCGGACTCGATGAAATTGTCATCGTAGGTAACATAAGGATTATCCATGTCAGCCCAGAAACCGACAGTACGGGAGAAATCTTCCCACATTCCCTTGTATTTCCAGACACTCTCTTTACATTTGTCGATGAAAGGTGCCAGACCGTATTCCTCGATCTGCTCCTTACCATCCAGACCCAGCAGCTTCTCAACTTCCAGCTCTACGGGAAGTCCGTGGGTATCCCAGCCTGCCTTACGGGGAACCATATATCCCTTCATGGTACGGTATCTGGGGATCATATCCTTGATGGTACGGGTCTCTACATGACCGATGTGGGGCTTACCGTTGGCGGTAGGCGGTCCGTCGTAGAAGGTATAGGTCTCGCCTTCCTTACGATGCTCCATACTTTTTTTGAAAATGTTGTTGTCTTCCCAGAATTTCTCGACGGCTTTCTCACGGTCTACGAAATTCAGGCTTGTGGGTACCTGCTTGTACATAGTGTGCTTCCTTTCTTTTCTTATTACAGCATCATACTATTCAGCGCCTCATTCACAAAATCGCAGTTTCGATGCTTTCCTGAATAGTATCAAAAAAAGCTTCGTCCCGTAACAGGACGAAGCTCATGCATTCGTTGACCACCTCTTACAACATACTTCCCATACGATTCCACATGTGTAATCTCACAGGAGTGATATGCTTCCCGGTAACGGCAGGATTCCGTTCAGAACTACTGACCTGGGCTTTTGTTCTGACAGCTCAGAAGTGATTTTCACGATTCCCTTACTCGCACCGGTCTCTCACCATCACCGGCTCGCTTTGCCTTTCTGCGGAAAAGTTACTCTCTTCGTCAATGCATTTTAGATATACCGCTATTATATATCTCATTTTTTTGCGTTGTCAAGCCGGATGTTGAGATTTGCCTGTAAAGCTTTTATTTCTTGCTTTTCCGACATTTATTTCATATAATTATTTTAATACTGATATGTGTACCGATCTTACCGGAAGGGATAGGGAATTCTATGGAAAAAACGCAAAATACGCCGAAAAGAAGCGGCGGTAAAATATCATATACTCTGCAGGCGATCGGCCTGATTCCCCTGCTGGCGCTGGGGATCGTCATGTTATTTTTCACTTCCCAATGGTTCACAAAAACTATGTATCAGGAAGTGGAACGTGAATTGTATGATGCCACGAAAAGTGCCACTACACTTCTGAACGCTGCCTATCCCGGTGATTACCGGCTGGAAGGTGATGTTGCCTACCTTCTGTATAAGGGCGATGCAGATATCACCCGTGAATATTCTCTATTTGATCAATTCAAAGAGGATACCGGACTGGACATCACTCTGTTCTATCAGGATACCCGCGTTCTGACGACCCTGTATAACGCCCAGGGTGACCGCATTATCGGCTCCGGTGCTCCGGACGTGGTGATCCGTGATGTCCTGAATACCGGTGAAGATCATTTTTATACCCACACTCTGATCAATGGAAAGACTTATTTTTCCTATTATAGTCCTGTCCGCAATCAGGACGGCAGCATAGTCGGCATGCTTTTTATAGGAAAATCCAGTGCCGCCGTATCTCAATCCATTCAACGTTATGTCTATCCGCTGACATGGCTGATCATCGGTTTTGTGGCTCTCGTGGCTGTCTGCATCTATTTTTACACCAGAAGATTCGTGGCTGTATTACTCCATATTCACAGCTTCCTGTCGGAGGTAGCCTCCGGGAATCTGAACGCCACACTGGATGCTTCCGTGACAAAACGCAGTGATGAATTAGGTGATATCGGTCGCTGTGCCCTGTCCATGCAGCGCTCCCTTCGTACCATGATCGAGCAGGATGCCCTGACCGAGCTGTACAACCGCCGCAGCGGGGAAAAAAAGCTGCGCCAGATCTTCGAGGAAGCCCGATCCTCCCGCCTTTCTTTTGCGCTCGCCATCGGAGACATTGATTTTTTCAAAAAGGTTAACGATACCTACGGTCATGAATGCGGTGATGCCGTACTGAAAAATGTCTCTGCCCTGCTGAAGCAGCATATGTGGCGCCGTGGCTTTGCCGCGCGTTGGGGTGGTGAGGAATTTCTCTTAGTATTTGAAAAGGCAGATCTTACAGAAGCACAGAAACAGCTGGAGCTTCTCATGGACAAGATCCACGAACTGGATACGCTCTATGACGGGCAACACGTAAAAGTAAATATGACCTTCGGACTGGTCTGTGAGTCCGACAAAGATATTCATACATTATTAAAAGAAGCTGATGAGAAATTATATATCGGTAAGACAAACGGTCGTAACCAGGTGGTATCTTAACCCGGTTACGACCTCTTTTTACTGTTCCATCTGCCTGCCCAGGAAGCCCGCTGCGGACTGCGCCAGCTTCTGTTCCACTTCTCCCATTTTGCTCTTCCCGTCATTTTCCAACAGGATCACGCTTCCGATGATATCCCCTTCGCAGATGATCGGTGTGATCAGCTGCCATGCATAGTCCACGGCAATGTCTTCCGCAATGTTGACGTAGTTGCGGTCTCCTTTTGCGGCGATCACAGTCTCTCTGTTATTGACCTTCTCTTCCAGCTGACGGCTTACTGCCTTATTGAGCAGCTGCTTGCAGCCACCTGCAACCGCAATAAACTGATCCCTGTCTGCAATCAGTGCCGTATGTCCGGACACCTGCGCAAGACTTTCCGCATATTGTCTTGCAAAAGTTGTCATTTCTCCGATGGGGGAATATTTTTTCAAAATAACCTGCCCCTCTCTGTCGGTGAAGATCTCCAACGGGTCACTCTCTCTGATGTGTAACGTGCGGCGGATCTCCTTCGGGATCACGATGCGTCCCAGGTCATCTATTCTTCTTACAATTCCGGTTGCTTTCATTGATAAACCTCCTGCTTTCCAGATTACTTTCCATAATTGTGCTGTGTGGGTAGTATGTGGAAAGCATGGAGAAATTATGTGACATTTACCAAAATGTTTTTTTCTTTGTATTTCCTATATTTCTGTGTTACACTTAATCTACTTGCGACAAAATATTAAGTGTGGGAGAGATTAAACTATGAATCACAAAAATAGTAACAGAAGTTCATTTTCCGGCAAGATCGGTTTCGTCCTGTCTGCTGCCGGCGCCTCGGTGGGACTGGGCAATATCTGGCGTTTCCCGTATCTGGCAGCCAAATACGGCGGTGGAATCTTCCTGTTGATCTATATTATTCTGGCGCTTACCTTCGGTTATAGCATGATCGTGGCAGAGACTTCACTGGGACGCATGACAGGTAAAAGTCCCGTAGGTGCCTTTCATACCTTCGGGAAATCCAAATGGTTGTCCTTCGGTGGATGGATCAACGCTATTATTCCTATTCTGATCGTTCCTTATTATTCCGTCATCGGCGGATGGGTGATCAAATATCTGGTGGAATATGCCAAGGGTCACGGACATGATCTGGCAGCAGACGGTTATTTTTCCACGTTTATTTCCAATGGCGTCTCTACTGAGCTGTGCTTTATCGTATTCACTCTGTGTACGTTGGGCATCATCTACGCCGGTGTCCGCAACGGTATCGAGCGCGTATCCCGCATTATGATGCCGATCCTGGTAGTGCTCTCCGTGGTCATCACAGTCTATTCCGTTACCAGACCGGGAGCACTGAGCGGTGTGAAGTATTTCCTGATCCCGAATCCTGCGAATTTTTCCTGGATGACAGTCGTAGCTGCCATGGGTCAGATGTTCTACTCTCTGTCCATTGCCATGGGTATTCTCATCACCTTCGGCTCTTACATGAAAAAAGATGTCTCCATTGAAGGCTCCACGAAAAATGTGGAGATCTTTGATACCGCCATCGCTATCATGGCAGGTCTGATGATCATTCCCGCCGTGTTCGCATTCTCCGGTGGGGATCCCGATACCTTACAGGCTGGTCCTTCCCTGATGTTCATCACACTTCCCAAGGTCTTCGACAGCATGGGAATGGGCACCTTCGTAGGTATTATGTTCTTCGTACTGGTACTGTTTGCAGCCATGACCAGCTCCATTGCACTTACCGAAAGTGCTGTGTCTACTTTCGAGGACGAGCTTGGCTGGGGGCGTAAAAAATCTACCGTGATCATGGGTGTGATCATGCTGGCACTGGGAACGTTATCCTCACTGGGTTACGGACCGCTTGGTGCTGTGAAGATCATCGGCATGCAGTTCCTTGATTTCTTCGATTTCCTGACCAACTCCGTGATGATGCCTATCGCTGCCATCACCATCTGTCTGCTGGTATCCCGCGTCATCGGAGTAAAGGCTGTGGAAGAAGAAGTCATGCACGGTGAAGCCGCTTTCCGCCGCAAAAAAATATTCAACTTCATGATCAAGTATCTCTGCCCGGTATTTGCCGCGATTATTTTATTAAGTTCTGTAGCAAATGCATTTGGACTTATTTCTATGTAAAATGCCAGGGTCATAAACAAAACCCCACGCTGTGCTCGCACAAGCGTGGGATTCTTGTTTCATGACCCGCTCCGATATTCGCATAAAAGGGAAGCGTCTGCTTCACGATATGCGAATACCGGACAGGATTGGCATCATGCTATATCGGAATGATCCGTCCCGTTTCCGCATTTACTCTATGTGAAATTGAGATTACCGTTCTTCCTTCGGAAGCCCTCTTCAGTGCCTGCAGCACCTCTTCCTCAGTCTGGGCATCCAGATTTGCCGTAATCTCATCCAGCAGAAGAAGCTTCGGCTTCGCCACGGCGGCTCTGGCAATAGATAACAGCTGCCACTGTCCCTGCGAGAAGATCTCCGAAGTACAGATCGTGTCATAGCCTTTTTCCAGCTGTTCTATCGTTGCATCCAGTCCCGCAATTCTTGCGGCCTCCCGTACCTCTTCCATAGTAAAAGAATCGTCATACAGCGTGATCTGATCCTTCACGGTACCGGGTACTCTGTGAAAAGTCTGCTCCACATAGCCGTACAGACTGCGCTTTTCATTTTCCGGAATCTGAAAAGCATCTCTTCCCTGAATCAGCACTTTACCCTCTCCCGGCTGATAGAGTCCCAGCAACAGTTTGAAGACCGTACTCTTCCCCGCGCCGGTTCTGCCCGACAGAGTGACCTGTTCTCCGGGATACACTTGAAAATTTAAAGCCTGCAAAATCTTACGATCATCATCCTCATAGCCAAAGGTCACGTTTTGCAGTTCCACAAAAGGTTTTTCCGGTCTATTCTGTGGTTCTGCGGGTTTTTCCCCGGAATTTTTCTCCGGCAATTCCTCTAATTCATAGAATTCATTGATCCGGTGCACGCCCGCAATGGCGGACTGGATGGTCTGTATCTCCATTCCCAGACTCTCCACAGGGGTAAAGATCTGGGAGATATAGTTAATTACAGCTACCGCTGTACCGGCAGACATGCCAAACAGTGTCAGCACCTTTGCATTGCCGGAGGCAGAAAACAGCATCACAACCGCCACCACGATAGCATTCAGGATCAGGATCACCGGGGAATATATGGCATCATAAAAATTCGTGCGATCTACCGCGCGATAACTCTCCTCAATATATTCCTCATACCGCTGCTCCATGTAGCGCTCTTTTCCCAACGTATGAATGGTGCGGATATTGTGCAGCGTCTCCGGCACATGTCCGGATGCTCTGCCCACGGCACGACGGTTCTCGATCTGGGCTTCCAGCATGTTTTTCTGCACCGTCCGGGTGAACCAATACAAAAATGGCAGCAGGACCAAAAGTACGATCGCCAGTCCTCTGTTTTTTAACCAGATCACCACCAGGATACTTATAATTTTACAAGCATCCGCAAACATGCTGATGATTCCGGAGGTAAACAGGTTCTCCACCGTATCCACATCTCCCACGAACCGGGATACGATCGTACCGGGCTCCTGCTCCGTCAGTTCCCCTGCCGTCAGGTTCGTGTATTTCTCCATCATGCTGCTCCGCAGTGCGTGGGTGATCTTCTGACCGAAGACCGTCAGCAGACCTTCCCGAAGGCTTTCGGTCAGCCCGGTGAGCACCGTAAAAGCAAAATACAGTATCACCAATGCAACCGGAACTGCGTTTCCTGCGGTGATCGTATCAACGATGCTTCCCAGGATCCAGGGCGGCAACAGCGCGGTTACAATGGCACCTACGACTGCCAGCACGATTCCCAGTGACAACCCTGCATAGTCTGTCACAGTCTGCCGGATCACGCTGCGGACATTTTTCACATTCTGTCTCTTATTTTTCTGCATCTGTTTATTTTTCTGCATGATCCGGACCTCCCTCCTGCGTACTGTGTGCTTCAGCGTCATCCGCCTGTGCTTCATACAGTCTCGCATACTCCGGGAACTTTTCAAGGATCTGTTCGTGGGTTCCCGCGGTCACTTTTCCATCCTCCATCCACAGCACCTGATCCATTTCAGGGAACAGATAGAGTCTGTGGGACAATAGGATCACGATACTGTCCGCTGTAAACTTCCGTAGATTGGCAAAAACCTCTTTCTCCGTCTTGCGATCCAGTGCGGAAAAAGGATCGTCCAGGATCAGGACCGGACGCTTATGGCATAGGGTTCTCGCCAATGCCAGCCGCTGTGCCTGGCCACCGGAGAGCCGGACGCCGCCATTTCCCACAATGGTGTCCATACTCTCTTCCATCTCTGCCACCTCACCGTCGAAACAGACTGCCTTCAGATACTTCTCCGGATCGTCATCATCGCCCAGCAGTATATTGTTACGGACACTGTCATTGAACAGCTCCGGATCGTGTCCTAAATATCCCACCATGCCGTTTTGCTCTGCCTTGGTCATCCCGGATAATTCTTTGCCGTGGAAGCAGATCCTTCCTTCGTAAGGGTATTCACAGAGGAAGGTCTTTCCCAATGTGGACTTACCACACGCCACTGCGCCGGTGACACCAATGATCTGTCCCGGAGTGGCTGACAGATTGAAGTCCTCATAGATCTTCTCTCCGCCGGGATAAGCAAAGCTTACATGAGATACTTCCAGCGTTCCCGGCTCCTGTACCAGGCTGTCGTCCTCATAAGTGGCTTCCTTCATCAGTGGCTTGATACGTTTCCAGGAAACCTGGGCTTTATGTACTGCATTGAATAGCTTCGCGGCATGAGAAGATTTCACGGCTAACTTCAAAAAACAGGATAAAAACGTGGTAAAGGCTGCCACATCCCATATTTTCCAGCCGGTTCCAAGCACATTTTGGCTGCCGAAATACAAGATAAACAATACTCCTGTCATGGAGATGATCCGGTACAGCGAGGGGAACGCAGTACTCCAGATATTGGCCTTCACAGCGGATTTCTCATAAGCGGTAAGGTTCGCTTCATAGGCCTGCCTGCGCTCTTCCTCTCTGCCATAGACACGGTAAGTGATAGCATTGGCAGTTCTGTCCAGTGTTGCGGCACTTAAATCTCCGGACTTTTCCTTATAAGCAGCTCCGGTGCGTTGCACGTTACGCTTCATCTTCTCCGCCAGCACATAAGATACCGGTAAAAACAGCATGCCTAAGATTGCCAGCCGCCAGTCATAAAATAACAACATTCCCACATATGCTGCCAGTGCCACACCGGTATCGAAGATCTCTGTGGTAAATTTCCGCATCCCCTCCGCGCAGTCGTCCACATCCAGGATTGCCTTGGTCATCACATTTCCGACACCCTCTTCTTCCAGTTCGGCACGGTTCTTATGAACCAGACAATCATAGAGTGTTTGCTTCATATCTTTGTTTACGTTATTGGCAAACCGACGCACATAGAAACGCTTGATATAACGGGCAATCTGCACGATAGCAATAGATATCACATATGCCGTCACCAGCACCAGCATATCCCGGTATCCTGCTTTCCCACCCAGAATGTCCACCAGGCATCCCGTCATCCGCCCCTCAAACCACGGTCCTGCCAGCAGTCCGAGGTTATAGATCAGACCGGAGATTGTTACCGCCAGCAGCACCGGCCACTGGGTTTTGAAATAATACAGGATCTGATCCTTTTTCGCTGCCTCAGATATCTGTTTCATCCTCTCCTGCTCCTTCTTCCACACATTTTTCCGCATTGACAAATCCTGTCCTTCTCACGTCACCCATCAATTCTGCTTCTTTCCGCAGCTCTACATAAAAAGATGTACTATTTTCTGATTTAGATAATAGTACATCTTTTTCATCTGTCAATGTATTGGCTCACTTGCGTTCATTATCTCAGGCCTTCAAAATCTCCGAAATGTTCCGCTGAATCCCTGCCGCCACATCCGGTTTATTCATGGAATAGACATGAATATGTTTTACACCGTTCGCCAGCAGGTCGATGATCTGATCCGTGGCATAGGCGATACCCGCCTGTTTCATGGCTTCCGGATTGTCTCCGAAGCGGTCTACGATATTCTTAAAGCGCTCCGGCACATTACAGCCGGACAGTTTTACGGCATTCTTCACCTGTACACCGCGGGTAATGGGCATGATGCCGGGAACGATGGGCACGGTAATCCCTGCCTCCCGCACACGATACATAAAGTTGAAGAAGATATTGTTGTCGAAGAACATCTGGGTCGTCAGATACTCACACCCGGCATCCACCTTCGCCTTCAGTCCCTGAATATCCGCATTTTTGTTAGCAGAATCGGGATGCACCTCCGGGTAGCAGGCGCCACCCACGCAGAAATCTCCGTTTTCTTTGATAAAGCGTACCAGATCTGATGCATGGGTAAAATCGGTAAATACCTCCCCATCAAAATCCTTCGGAATATCTCCTCTCAGAGCTAAAATATTCTCGATCCCTGCTGCCTGCATTTCTGTAAGAGCTGCGCCGATACTGCTCCTGTCAGCGCAGACACAGGTCAGATGCGCCACAGTAGGCACATTGTACTGCTTCTGAATCTCTCCTGCCAAAGCAATGGTATGTCCCTTGGTACTGCCACCGGCACCATAAGTCACACTCATATAAGCAGGCTGCAATGCCGCGATCCCCAGTGCTGCTGCCTCCACATTTCCGAAATCCGTGCTCTTCTTCGGAGGAAATACCTCAAAAGAAATAGTTGCTGTATCTTGTGCTAAAATTTCCCTGATCTTCATTCGTGTACTCTTTTCTTATCCTTTATTTTTATTCTTTATGTCTCTTTGGCTTACTCTTTTATTGTATCCGGCTCAAACGATAAATGTTGTCTGTTTCTCCAAGCCATTCTCAATTTTTCTCATCGCGCAAAAACGGAGGCAAAAAATCCACTTTTTCTTCTTCATTTTCGCTTTTCGCAATAATGTTCCGGATATTCTGCATCCGCTTATCCAGTGCCGCACTCTGCTGCGCACAGTCATACAGCTCGTCCTTCAGGAACTTTGCCTGACTCTCCGGAATATTTTTCTTGTATTGCAGCTTGTGTTCCAGGCTGGCCCAGAAGTCCATGGCAATCGTGCGGAACTGGACTTCCACATAGACCAGTTTTTTCGTATTCTGTAAAAAGATCGGCACCTGCACGATCAGATGCAGGCTCCGGTAGCCGCTCTCCTTGGGATTCTTGATATAGTCCTTACGTTCTACCAGCGTGATATCATCCTGTCGTAAAAAGCTCTCCGCCAATTCGTAGATATCATCCGGGAAGGAACAGATGACCCGGACCCCGGCGATATCGCGAATATTCTCTTCGATCCCTTCCAGCGTCATGGGAATATTTTTCCGGCGGATCTTACGCAGAATACTGTCATACGATTTGACTCTGGTCTTTATCCCTTCGATGGGATTGCGGTCGTATTCCAGGGAATACTCCTGATTCAATACCTTGAATTTCGTCTCCACCTCCATGATGGCACACTGATAATAAGACATCAGCTCGTCCATGGGGCGCTTATTCTTCTCGATCAGATCCAAGAATTGATCCGATAATAAATGTTGTTTGAAAAATTTACCTCTGATTGTATCCATGATATAACTCACTCTTTTATTGTCTCTATTTTTTGATCAATATTTTTTATGATAATCTATGATGAATCATAGATTATCATAAAAAGAAATAGCATCCCACCGTCCAAAGTGAATGCTATTTCTTTTCTAACATTTAACTGAGGGCAAATCGGAATTTTCACTTCCGACCACCTTTCTAAGTAGATTATACACTATGAGGGGTTGAGAAATCAATCCCTCTTTTCATTGAATCTTGATGATTTCATCACATAAACAAAACAGCTTAATACACTTTAGTCAAACGCGGTCGGCGCATTCGGATCCTGCAGTGCCTCAAAACACATCAATATCTGCTCCCTGGTACATTTCTCCACCGCAAGATTTTGGGGAAGCGTGTCCCTGTCGAAAAAAGCAATGCCGGTCGTTTCGATATTGTCTTCAAATTCACCGCTTTCGTATTTGCACTGCACGAAAATTTTCACCACGCCGTATGCATAATTTGTCACATTATGTTTACGCCAGTCCTGAACAGCGATCAGCTTTTCCGCCGTCACAGTAAAGCCCGTTTCCTCTTTTACTTCCTTTACTGTATTCGAAGCTACAGACTGGTCAACGTCACACCAGCCACCGGGCAACGACCAGGTACCGTTGTTTTCATGAACAAGCAGAATTTTCCCATCCACAAATACAGCAGCTCTCGTATCCACTTTCGGAGTCTGGTAACCTGTTTCGTTGCAAAACAGGTCATAAACCTTGGCAACGGGAATATCTGTCTTTACAGCAATCATTTCCGCCGAGATTCTGCGCAGTTCTTCATAACGTTCTTTATCGTATTTGTCTTTTCCGTATTGCAGTCCCGCCTGCGCAATGCTTTGAATACGGATTGCGAAATCTAACCATGCATCGTTCATCCTCCATCCCTCCACAAACTATTTGATTAAAAATTTTTCAGATTCTTCCGATACCCTGTCGGAGTCTCACCATAGGCCTTCTGAAATGCATCATTAAAAGCCCTAGCATCACCGAAGCCTACTTCCATGGCGATCTCATATACCTTCTGATCTGTATTCAGCAAAAGTTCTACCGCATGTTTCAGCCGTACCTGATTCACATAGTCTTTGAAATTTTTGCCGGTACTTTTCTTAAAAAAGCTGCTGAAATAATAAGGGTTCATATGTACCTCATTTGCCAGAATATTTAATGACAGATTTTCCGCGTAATGCAGCTCTATATATTCCAGTGCTTTGTTCACCTCTTTTTTGTCGTTTCTGGTCGCAGATTCACTCAGGCTGTCATAGGCCTCATAAAGCATATCCGCATACAGCTTTTCCATTTCGGAAAAGCTCTCACAGTTTCTTCCCTTCTCTAAAAGCTCCCGATTTTGAGGGAGAGGAAGCTTTACCCCTTTTCCGCTGAGTATCTCTTCCAAGGACTGCAATGCCGTACAGTAATAAAACAGGGCGTCCTCTTTTCTTCCTTTAGACAGTCGGCAGACGACCTGCTTGCATCTCTCCAGTCCCTCCCGTATGGCATCTTTATCATGCCCAAGGATTCCGTCTGTAATCATCTTTTTCGCGTATTCAAGGTCTTGCACTTCCGCTCTGCCCGGAAATGGTGTCTCCTGCAGATTTATCACGGAGTACTTCATCTGATCCGCAAAAAATAAATATCCTTCCTGTTCCACACATTTCCGGAACATCTCGGGGATTTCCTGCATAGAACAGATCTCATCTCCACAGATCAGCAGCATTTGATACCCGGCAGCATTTTCGGTGCCTTCCTTCAGTCTCTCCAGTTCCTCCGACACATTTTTCCATTTATTTTTTTGCAAGACAACTACGATCCGGTTTTCCTTTTGGAACACTATTCCATCCTTGTGTTCTTCAAAATATTCTTCCAGAAAGCTTAACAAAGAGAACTGAATCAAATGTCTGATCTGTTCATTTTCCTTATTTGAAAAAACAGGATAAACAATCAGGGGAAGGTAAGCCATATCCCGACCTGCCGTTTCTTCAGGAAATTCTATCTTGCCTTTATAATTTACGGATGACCGATCTGTGACTTTTCTGTCTCCTTCCAATCTTGCAATACATTTTTCGACAGCTTTCATGAGTTCCTCCCGGATCACCGGTTTCAGCAAATAATCCGCAGCCCCATATTCCAGAGCCGCCTTCGCGTATTCGAACTCCTGAAAGCCACTGATAAAAATAATATTTGTTCTGCATTGCAAGCCATGACATTCCCGGATAATATCCACGCCGCTCATTCCGGGCATGGAGATATCTAACAGAGCAATCTCCGGCTGGTCCCGCAGGATTGACGCCAATGCACTTTTCCCGTCCTCATATTCCCCTATGATCTGAATTCCCAGTTGTTCCCAGTCGATGAGTTTCCGGATTCCTCTGGTGATTACCGGTTCATCATCCGCCAATATCATCTTTATCATCCAGGTTCTCTCCCTTCTCCTCAGTATTCCAGGACAATATCACGCTGATCATGGTACCTACCCCGACCGTACTGGTAATCTGAATTCCATATTCTTCACCGTACAGATAGCGGATACGGTCATGAACATTTTTCAGTCCGATGCTCTGCCAGTTATACTGGTTCTTGATACCGGGAGCATCCCCTTGTAACAGCTGAAGAATCTTATCGATGCTGTCCTGATCCATGCCAACACCGTTGTCCATCACCGAAATTCCCAGTGTATCTCCCTTATTATGTACCTCGATCATAATGCTTCCGCTTCCCTGTTTTGGCTTAATGCCGTGCACATACGCATTTTCCACCAAAGGCTGGAGAATCAACTTAGGCACTTGGATCATGGAAGCTCCCTGGGCGTTTACCATCAGCTTCACTTTACCACTGATCCTGCAATTCAACAGATACACATATTTCCGGACAATATCGATCTCCTGCTCTAACGGTACGAGATCCTGCATCGGTCCGATAATATAATGGATCTGCTGCGACAGTGCCTCGATCATCTCGGGAACCTTGCTCTTCTCCTCATCTTCCAGCGCCGTCATTCGTATGATCTCCAGCGTATTATACAGAAAATGGGGATAGATCTGAGACTTCAATGCCGTTAGTTCTGCCTCATTCTGCCGGATCTGTGCCAGATAGGACTGATCGATATACTTTTTCAGTTCCCGACTCATTTCATTAAAGCTTTCCGCCAGTGTCCCAATCTCATCCGAGCTCTGTACCGGGATCTCGATATCAAAATTACCTTTTCCCACTTTCTTCATCTGATTCACCAGACGCTGCATAGGTTTTGTCAGTCTGTCGGAAAAATAGAAGGAACCCGCAAACAACAACAGGATGGAAATTAAGATACAACCATACATCAACCTCTGCATATTACGGATATCGGAAAATGCGACCCCTGCATCCATACAAATGTACACTGACAGACCGTATTTTTTTCCATCTGCGGTGACTACGAAACGTTCCTTGTCATTTTGAATTTCCTGTAGCTTCTGCCCCAGATCACTTCCGATAACCTCTTCGTCATTGCTGTAAAAGCATTTTCCGTTCTCATCTACCACATAGATCTGCTCATTACTTGTAAAATCAACACTCTGAAATATTTTTTCTATCCGCTTTAAATCTACATCTATAAAAATCGTAGCTACATACGGAGTATGTCCAACCGGTCCCCGCAGGTCAAAATAATTCCTGGCTATGGTAAATACCTGCTCCGGCTCGCCATAATAATAAGCTGTTGTATGGGGCGGTATCAGTATCAGATTCTTGTTTTCCCTGTCCAGTCCTTCATAGGACACCAGTTCTTCGAATTTTTCTTCATTTGAGAAGAAGGTATTGTATACACTGTAGTGAAAAGAAAGCTTCTGCCCATTCTCCTGTTCCGCAAGGACATGAACACTGTTAATATAGTTGTCCACGCTTTGAAGATATTGCAGAAATCCCTGCATATCCCGTTGTCTGTCCGTCTCCATGGATTCCGCTTCATATTCCTCACCTGTGAGGATCTTACGGAAATGATCGAAGGACAGATAGCTGTCTGCTCCGTTTCCCACACCCATATTATAAAAATAAGGCATTTTGGATATCGTATTATAATTATCAAATACCGATTCCATACTGGATAATACATATTCTGAGGCCTGGTCATATTGAGCACTTAATGCCCTGGAGTAATCTCTGACCATTTTATTTGCAATAAAGGTTGCCAGAAGGAGCATCGGCAAAAGCCCCAGCAATATCATTGTCAGGGCAAATTTGTGATAAAGATTAAAATGTTTCAATAAAGTTACCCCTCTCGTTGTTTCCTTCCTGACCAGGTTGTCCCGGTAATGAACCGTTACCATACTACCGTAAACCCCGTATTATAAAAATAACTATGCAGAATCCCGACATATGACTCTGCATAGTTATAGAATAACAAATTTCAATGCATTCCGCAACTTGCCTAACCCTTGGCTGCTCCTGCGGTAATTCCCTTTACGAAGTATTTCTGGAACATACAGAAGATGATCAGCGCAGGCACGATGGAGATCACGGTTCCTGCAAATACGATATCCCATCTGGCGGTATACTGTCCTACGAAGGATGCGATCTCAACAGTGATGGTCTTCGCCTTGCCGCTGGGCAGTGCCAGATAAGGCATCAGATAGTCGTTCCAAATTCCCAGACCATTGAGGATCACCATGGAACCGGTACAGGGTCCGAGAAGAGGGAAGGTAACCTTCCAGAAGGTCTGGAACGGGGTACATCCATCAATCTGTGCAGCCTCTTCGATCTCCAGAGGAATGCCCTTCAGAAAGCTGCAATACAGCAGAGTGCCGAATGCAATGGAGCCGGAAATATAGCATACGATAGGTCCCACCATATTACCGAAGATATGGAAAACCTTCATCTCCTTGAACAGAGGGAACATGTACAGATGAAAAGGAATCATCATACCTGCCAGGAAATAGGTGTAGATCAGGGATGTTGTCTTACTTTTTCTTCTCTCAATCCCGTATGCCGCCATAGGCACAATACATACGATCAATACTTCTGATACCACAGTCAGGAACACGGAGTGAAGGATTGCCGTAGCGAAATCGGACTGTGCAAACAGATCCTTAAAGTTTTGTGTATAAAAGGAGGTCGGTAATGCAATCGGGTTCTTCAGGATATCACCGTTACTCTTAAATGCGGAGATCAGTGCGAAGAATACCGGATACAGAAACAGGATCGCCAGCAGAATGGTAACTACAAATAATACGATCTGTCCGGGTTTGATCTTCTCCACGGGCTTTCTGACAACTTTTTCTTTGCTCATTACATCTGCACCTCCCTGCTTCTTAAGAATTTCTGCTGCAGTGTATTCAGGATAATGATGATAAACAACAGCATAATGCCGACTGCGGTACCGAAGCCCTGTCTGCCTTCGTTGAAGCCTACCTTATACAGCAGGTATACCAGTGTCTCGGAGGTGAATCCGGGGCCGCCGTCCGTCATAACGTTGATCTGGTCGAATACCTTTAATCCGTTGATCAGGGATAAGGTAAAGTTGATGGTAAATGCACCGGAGATCAGAGGCACGGTGATGGACTTAAAACGCTGCCAGGGGCTTGCGCCATCGATCTGTGCTGCTTCGATCAGGTCCGGGGATACACTCTGCAGAGAAGCCAGATAGATGATCATATAGTAGCCTGCACCCTTCCATACCAGTACTACGCCAATCATGATCAGTGTCAGCTTATTGTTGCCCAGCCAGTCCTGTCGAAAATCACCCATGCCGATGTCCTTCAGGATCGTGTTGATGGTACCAAAGTTGTAATTGTACATGATCTTCCAGATGAAACCGGATACAATACCGCTGACCAGAACCGGAACGTAAAATGCACTGCGGAAGAAATTCTTGCCCCATCTGACATTATCCACGATCAATGCAAGTGCCAACGCGAATGCATTTTCGAATACAGAGATAAATACCGTCAGTAATATTGTGTTCTTCAATGCATTTCCAAAACGTGCACTGGTAAAGATCTCTTTATAGTTCGCCAGTCCGATGAATTTTACATTCGGGCTTACGCCATCCCAGGAGGTAAAACTGTAATATACACTGGAGACCGTCGGTACGATAATAAACAGTGTGAAAAAGATAAATGCCGGAGCGATAAACACAAAGGCTGTTTTATCGAATTTTCTTTTTTTCTGCATTGCATTTCCTTCCTTTCTAAAAAGAATCCCGTAGCTGTCAGAATTACCTGACAGTACGAGATTCCTCTCTAATCCGTGGATTATTCGATTCCCACACCTGTAACGGGGTTAAAGCTCTGCATGCTTACCTGCCAGGTCTTATTTAATTCATCACAGGCAGAATCAATATCTCTGGTTCCCTGAAGCACTTCAGTCAGTGTCTTGTAGGTAAAGTTTCTGAAATCGGGGGGCAGCTCGTTGTTGCCTACACGACCGTTCCACATAGGTGCAAGGTCATCTGCACTTGCATTGGCATCGATAACCTCCTGGAATACAGGAGATACATCCATCTGAGGCTCATCTACGGTAGTGGGGATAAAGTTCAGAGTCTCGCAGTATACCTTGTAGTTCTCGGGTGCAAAGAAGAACTTGATGAAAGCTTCTGCTGCTGCCTTCTTGTCCGGATCCTTGGCTGCTTCTGCGGAAATTGCCAGACCGCCGACGCCAGCACCACCTACCAGACGGGTCTTGCCATCGGGACTGGGAATTGCGAACCATCCATACTCGAAGTCAGGATCTGCTGCATCGATCTGGGAGAACATATGCGTACCGGAATACATCATCGCTGCCATATCGTTTACCAGGAAAGTCGTGATCTGGGCATCGGGAGTGGAAGTCCAGCCATCCTGTGCATACTGGAAGATATCCTTCAGCTCCTGGAAGGTTGCCTTCATGGTCTCATCGGAGAAGTCCTTGGTTCCCTCGTAGCAATGCTCGATGAAATCCGGATCCTTGCTCAGTACCTGATCATTGTAAGCCTTGTGGAACAAAAAGCCCATATGCCAGATATCCTGACCTCCGACTACGATCGGTGCCATATCGCCTTTATCCTTAATGGTCTGGCACAGAGTCATAAATTCATCATATGTGGTCGGCTCTGTGAGACCATTTTCATCAAAATATTTCTTGTTGTAAATAATACCCTGGGTATTCTCACCGGACAGAGGTGCGGTGTATACCTGACCGTTAAATTCTGTGGTGGTGCGGAACAGGGAGGTAATCTCCTCGGACAGAGGCTCCAGCTTGCCTGCTCTTACATACATTGCGGTATCTCTCATCTCCATGACATCGGGGAATTCTCCGACGCTGTCCTTGGTCTTGATGAATTCGCTGTAAGCACCGCCGTTACCGGGCTCGATGGTCACGGTAATATCGGGATATGTCGCATTAAATCTGTTAACGATCTCGTTCATGGAAGCCTTGGCTCCCTCATCACCATCTGCGAAGATAAATGTTAATTCGGTGGGTGCAGACACGATGGATTCTGCGTCAGTTGCTACTGTAGTAGCTGCTGCGCTTTCTGTGGTGGATGCTGCAGGAGCAGTGCTTCCTGTTGTATTGTCATCGGTGCTTCCGCAGCCTGCTAACATGGTTGTTGCCATTGCTGCTACCAGAACACTTGCCAGTAATTTCTTTCTCATAGTAACCTCCTTGATTCCTTGCTATATTGTTTCGTGCTTATGTATTACTTTCCGGTTGGCCTTCCGTTGTTGTAATTGTAATATAGCAATTTACAGACATAAAAAAAATGCACTTTTTTAAGGTCAAAGTACATTTTTTTAAGAACCTATTTTGTTTTCATTTCAAACCAGTCAAAATCAGCATACTTGCCGAATCCAGTGAGATCCTGGCAGCAGATTCCAGCCATAGCTCCGGTAAACCACCCTTCCGTGCAGGCTTCGTCAGACATAAAGCTGCCGTCAATATTTTCTGCGATCGTCTGCCAGTCGCTGCCTTCCAGCCGGTAGGCGAACGTAATATAACCGTTTCGCATATCCGCTTTCAGATAGATGGGCAATCCGGAATAGATCGGCAGATATTCTGTCAGATATTCATATTTTTTGTTTTCTGCCTTTAACAGCGTAATACATTTTCCGCAGTCCTCATCCCGGGAGACATGCAGATACAGATAATTATCCGTATCGTACATTAAGATTAGTCCCGCCATCTGCTTGAACACTTCCGGTTCAAATTCCAGCTTTGTGGATATCTCCATATCATATTCCGTCAGTCGTTTTGCAATCAAGGTCTGAGAGAATTTGGATGAAAGGCCGCTTCTTCCGTACATCCGCAGATACCCGGGACGCTCTGTCAGAGACAGGTAATGCCCCGTCATAGGGATACGCAGAGACTGGTAATCGGGATCCAGCACCGGTGTCGTAAAATCATCCCGGTTATTTCTGCCGATGCTTTCCTGTGCGGCTTCCATCATCTGTTTTGTTGTGCTGCTGTTTCCCGCCGGTTCCTCCACATATTCCTTCGGCTCGGTACTACCATCCGCCATCACCAACCAGTCGTCATCTGTCCATTTCATCTTCTGAATGGCGGTCTCTCTGCCCAGCATATAGCGTCTCGCTCCGGCAAATCTTACTGCATCTGCCGGATTTCTGCGGTTGGAAGCTCTTCCGCACAGATGCACGGCATACCATTCTCCCTCCGGTGTCTCCACCAGATCGCAGTGACCGGATTTCTGTAACAGAATATCCTCATGATGCCTGGAAGTCAGGATGGAATAGGCCTCATTGTCCGCGGTTCTCTCCATGAAGTCTGCCTGGTACATCTCATAAGGTCCCCAGATATCCCGGGATCTCTGTATGGTCTGCCCGTGCAGTTCTCCCGTGCCGGTATCCGCCGAGAACAGATAGTACCATCCGTTTCGCTTGAAAATATGCGGTCCCTCCAAAAAGATTTTATCCGCCCGGTAAATGTCCTTCACCGGTCCGGTCATCTTCTTCTGCACCGGATCGTATTCCTGCAATACCAGACGTCCCACATATTTTTTCGGCACTCTGTGATCTGTTACCATGCTTACCATATATTTTCTGCCGTCATCGTCATGAAACAGTGATGGGTCAAAGCCGAAATTATTTAACGCTATGGGTTCGGACCATGGACCGTGAATGTCCGTTGCCGTCACCAGATAATTGTTCGTATCGTACATATTACAATAGAAGGCCGTCACCACGGTATACAGCAGATAAAACGTGCCTTTATCGTAAGTCAGGCAGGGTGCCCAGACTCCCTGGGATGCACCCACGCCCCGCAGATCCAGTTGAGAAGTCCGGTTTAGCGGATACTCGATCAGTTCCCAGTGTACCAGATCGGTGGAGTGATGCAGCCGGATCCCCGGCCACCACTCAAAGGTAGATGTTGCAATATAATAATCCTTTCCGACACGAACGATGGACGGATCCGGATGAAAGCCTTTTAAAATAGGATTATGAATCATAACAAAACCTCCCGTTTCTCATTTATCCGCAAAAATTCTCCTGCCAGATGACAGACAATATTCCTTCCACCACTTCGACCGGCAGAATGCTGTATCCTGAGCTCTTCAGATCTTCCGGATGCCAGTGATCCAGCATCAGATATGTCTTCCCGTCCTTTTCAAAAATATAAGTACTCTGTCCTTCAAAGGTGCGTCTGTAATTGTCGCCCTCACAGGGATTATCGATCAGCTTCCACTGACCGCAGAGATGATCGCACTCGGCATATAACGCACTGTTTGGCTGCCATCCGGTACATCCGGAGGTGATCATATAATATTTTCCATCCCGGTACATGAGTGCCGGAGCCTCTCTGGTCTGATCCGTCAGAGCGGATGCATAAAATCCATCTACATCCGTAAAATCTTCCGTCAGCCTGGACAGGCGCAGCGTCTTATTCCAGTCGGAGCTGTGCACCAACCACGCTGTACCGTCCGCATCCTTAAAAAGTGTCATGTCCCTGCTGTCCGTCCGGTTCGGCTGCATTTCCCTGATCACAGTAAACGGACCGATGGGATGGTCTGCTACGGCTACCGCTACTCCCGCATAAGTATAATTCGGAGTGTCCAGATGCATCCACATGACAAATTTTCCGGTTTTTTCATTATATAAGACCTTCGGACGCTCGCAGACATTTTCCGGCTGTATGAGACTGCCTTTCGGGCTGTCCTTCACATCCAGTGCCAATCCCTCATAGTGCCAGCTCTGCATATCTTTTGAGGAATAACAGCTGATACCTATCACATCCACCCTGGTGGTTCCGGGGCAGTTTTCCGCTCCTTTATGTTCTCCGTACCAGTACCACATATCTTTATACTGTATGATACATCCGCCATGGGACTGTATCGGTTCCCCTCTGTCATCCAGCCACATTTCGCCATTTCGAAACATTCCTTATTTCTCCTTATCAACGCTTTCCGTGCCATACACTTCCATCTGTGTCAGTGCCGGGAACGGAGAAGCTTCCGAAGATTTTTTCATATCGCACATTTCCAGCCAGCTGATTTTCTTCTGCCCGATGGCGATCTTCTGAGATCCTTCTTTTCTCTGCATGGCGACATCCATCCGGCTGCCGTCGGAGAATTCCAGAGACACCTGCTGCCACCAGTTATCATGGGGGAAATCCGTCCGCAGATAGATCACTACGGTATCCGCCAGGATCTCTCTTCCGAAGTCGATCCGGATTCTGGCATCCTCCTGTCTGTTGATTCCCCAGGATTGATACGGCCATTCTCCGTGACAATTGCTCACTGTGATACCGTCTATAGCGTTCTGCGCTGCAAATACAGCCTCGCCTCTGGTTTCCACGTTTGCCGTAGCATGAGGATAGAGATGTTCGATTTCATGCTGATCACATACATTATATGCCATATTGCGGTAATATTTTATTTCAAAGTCTTTGGCAAGCTTTGCCGACAGCAGATGCTTCCTGCCCAGAAAAGCTCTGGGCGACAGGTTGATCCGCCGGTCTCCGAAGGGAATTCTGTAAGTCACATTTCCGGTGACATATACTAAAGACCGCCCTACTGCATCATCCCACTGCAGCCACACATAATGGCTGCCCTCAGACACTTCCAGGATAATAATATCTCCATCCTGGTATTCTCCGGCATAGACCAGATTCACTTCGTCTTCCCCTCTGGCTACCGCCAAAGCCTCCATGTTTTTATTCATAATTTTAAGGCACAGATTTTCCATAGCGTTTCATCCCTTCTGTTCTTTGTAACGCTTCAGACCACATGCAAAAAGCATTTTGTCTGGTTCTGAAACAATTCCTCATTATATGAACCGATATCTTGAGGTATCTCCTGCTTCTGTTTGTATCGTCAGCTTGCTGCCCGGATGTTTCTCGATTATGATCCGCTTCTGCTTTTCTTCAAAATCAAAAGTAGCAAAATCGTCCTCATATAACACAAATCTGCCATCTGCCTCTCCAAATATCTTTACCGTCATCTCGAATACCGTATCTTTATCTACATGCATAACCGGCTTTGCCAACGGAATTATTGCTCCGTCCTTCACAAACACAGGAATCTCATTATAGGCTGCCTCTGTCTCCATCGTCCGTCCGCCTTCCACTGCCATGCCTGTGAAAAAGTTGTACCAGCGTCCCTGTGGCAGATACACTTTCCGTGAAGTACCCTCCTCGTAAGTCAGAGGGCAGACCAACATGCTCTCTCCGAACAGATACTCATCATCCACCATACGTGCTGCCATATCCTCCGGATAATCCATGACCAGTGCACGGATGGGAGGCTTGCCGCTATGACTGTATTCCACGAAAGCGCTGTACAAATAGGGCAGCAGACTCATACGCAGTTCAAACAGTTTTCTGCATTCCGCCGTATAATAATCTGCTGTATCCATGGGTTCCCCGGCAAGATTTTTCTCGATATCTGTCTGTTTCCAAGGGGGACTGGGAATCCGCCAGCTGTTGATCAGGGAATGTGAAGAGAATACTACCGTCTGCAGTCTTCGCAGAAGATCATCTCCATTTGCGCAGTCTCTCACCTCCGGGCACCATAAAAGTCCAGAAAATCCAGAATTCACGACTCCCCGGATAAACTGCTTGTGGTCATACAGATCCGAATACAATACGAAGGGCAGCGGTGCTGCCAGTGCCCCGGAAGATCGTACCTGAGAATAGGTTCTCCGGTTCTCCTTCCGGTAAATTCTGTAAATCAGATTCTGATACAGAGTGCCGATAGCCTGATGCATCTGTTCTCCATCCATACCGGAAGGGAATTCCGTGGAATCCGGGAAAGCCCAGTTGGACGGATTATAGTCAGAATTATCACATTCATCCAGTTTGAAACCGGCAATGCCTTTTTTCACAAAAGTATCTCTGTGATAGTTCTCGAATAATTCCGAAGCACCTTTCGTGGCAAAATCAGGCACCAGACCGTTCCACACCTCATAATCTCCGCTGTAAGGCACGAGTTCCTTATAAAACGGGGCTTTCGGATACACATATAGATGCTCCCACAGATTCAGCTTATATCCCTGCTGTGACATCTTCTCTATCATCTCCTCCGGATGGGGGAATAGATAGGACCACTTGTAGGTGCAGGAATAGCTGTGGGAATGCCATCCGGGCTCCAGCCCCAGAACATCCATGGGAAGCTTCTCTTCCCGGAACTGTTCTGCCAGCTTCTCTAATGCCTTCTCATCACTGCCCCCGTAGATACGGTACCACATACCAAGTCCCCACATGGGAGGCACACATCCTCCGCCGGAGAATAGGTTGTATCGCTGCACCACTTCCGGGATATTTCCTTCAAACAAATATAATTCAACGCCTTCCGCCGCAGGAATGTCTATGATTATTTTACGTTCTTCCTTTGCTCTCTTTAACGCATAAATGGCAGCTTCGGAAAATTCTTCATGTATTTCATTCTCGGCAGTCATACCGGAGGATTGTCCTCTTTCACTATTTGTTCCACATAAAAACGTTGTATATCGGAAAGTATTTACGAACAGTCCATACCCTGCGGAGGAAATATAAAACGGAACCGGGGCATGACTCTCTCCGGTATTGGCTGCCGGATCGGAGTTCACCTTCAGATAGCGTCTTCTGCCCGCCTGATTAAAGCCCTGTAGCTGCAGTCCGAAGCCATAGATATCTTCCTGTGTCTCCATGGGAAGGGTGACCGTGATCCCCCGTTTTGTCTTTCTCCAGTGGATTTTCTCCTCGCTGACTCTGCATTCCCGGCTCACCGGAATCTGTTCTATAGCTTCTGTTCTGACCGAAAACTGCCTAAAATGCTCCGGAGTAAATTCTTCCGGTTCTCCCAATACGATTTTCCAGATTCCTTTTGCTATCTGCTGCATTTAATTTCCTCCTGTGCCAGGCACAACGCCCCGATGATCCCCGGATTCTCTCCCAGTGCCGGGGCTACAATGTACTGTGACAGATCCTTCGGCAGACTTACCTCCGGCAGATAACCGTTCAGGAACTCCTTCGCATTTTTTCTGACCATGTCAAAGACCTTCTCCTGATGCATGACACCGCCCCAGAGGATGATTTTCTCCGGAGAATAGGTCATCATATAGTCTGCTACCGCCTGACCGATGTAATAGCTTTCCAGTTCCCAGACATCCTCTCTTCCGGCCAATTCTGCCCCCTTTTTACCATATCTGCCCTGAATCGCCGGCCCGGAGGCCAGACCTTCCAGACAGGTGCCGTGGTAAGGGCAGCAGCCTTCATAGGTGTCTTCCGGATGCTTTTGCAGGAAAATATGACCCGCTTCCGGATGCATCAATCCGTGCAACAGTTTCCCATTGATATAAACACCTACTCCCACTCCGGTACCGATCGTAATATAGAGGGCATTTTCACACCCCTTTGCCGCACCGAAGCGTACCTCTCCCAGCACAGCTCCGTTCACATCCGTATCAAAGCCAACAGGAACCTGTAATGCCTCCCGGAAAGCTCCCACAATATCATAAAATCTCCATGCCAGCTTCGGCGTACTGGTGATAAATCCATAAGTGTCCGATTTTCTATTCAGATCCACCGGCCCGAAGCAGCCGATTCCCAATGCTTCAATACTTTTGTCCCGAAAATAGTCAATCATCTTCGGTACGGTGATATCCGGTGTCTCCGTGGGAAATACCGTTCTGTCAAAAATATTGCCCTGCTCATCTCCTATGGCACATACCATTTTGGTGCCACCGGCTTCAATTCCACCTAATTTCATTTGTCAGTTCTTCCTCTCCGCAGATCTTTATTCTGCTATTCCAAATCCTACCACAGCAAAATGCCTGTTCCGGTAAGCTTATACAATGCTTCAATGAAATAATAATCCGCATATACCATGGTAAAATGATGTCTGCTGTCATGATAAGCACCGGTACAGTTCTGTACGATGGCATCACAGTTCTTTGTCCAGTCCGCTCTGGTCTCTGCAATAGCCTTCAGGATCTTAACCGCTGCACGGATATACAGCTCTTTTTCCAGCTCCGGTACATGCTTTGCCACCTCTAAGAGTCCTCCTGCAATAATGCAGGCTCCGCAGGAATCCTCCCAGGCCGGCTCTGCCGGCTGTCTGAAGTCTACCGGGATGATTCCGCTCTCCGGAATATTGGCAATGCAATAATGCGCTACTTTTTTTGCTGTATCGAGATATTCCTGCTTACCGATATGGGTATAGCTGTTGGCAAATCCATAAAGTGCCCAGCCCTGTCCTCTGGTCCAGGAAGATCCTTCCGCGTATCCTTGTCCGCCGTGGCTCTTCACCATGGCACCGGTTTCCGGATCAAATTCCACGATATGGCATACCGATCCGTCCGGACGAATGAAGTTCTCCATCACGGTATCCGCATGCATCATGGCCATCTGACGGAATCGCGGATCCCCGCTTTCCTCAGAGACCCAGTAGAGCAGACAGATATTGAACATACAGTCAATGATAGCCCAGCCCCTGGTGTCACTGCCCGGCACCTGGTTCCATGCCCGTATAAATCTTCCCACGGGATTAAATCTTCCTGCCAGGAGACTTGCTGCATGCATGGCGATTCGTCTGGAATCTTCATTACCCGTCAGACGATAATCCGCTACTGCGGTAGGCAGAAACATAAATCCCACATCATGATGCAGTCCGAAATAGCTCTCAAAGCATTTCTCCATTTTCTGTTCGGAAACCCGTGCGATCTGCGCATATTTTTCATCCTTGGTATCCTGATACAGCAGCCACATAATGCCACCCCAGAATCCGTTGGTCCACCAGTTTAATCCATCATCATGATTCCACTCTTTGTCTTCTGCGGACCGATCGTCATAATTGCCGTTCTCATCCGTGGTGTAAGGAATGATGTCCTTGTTTTTTTCACTTACCCATGCCATTTTTTCTCTTACTTTTTTTAATGTTTCCTCTGCCCATGCCTGATAATTTTCCATGTCCTTCTCCTGTTCTTTTTGATCTCATTGTTTATTTGATTTCTTTGTCTGCACACTGTCTATGCTTGACACGAATATTCTGCCTGACAATGCCGCTGTTCTCAATTAGGTACGGTTCCTTTCCGTTTTCTTACTTTCATGGTAATCCATTGACATGACTGTTACAATATCTTACAATGCTAATAACTGACATATTCTGCTTTTTTAGGAGATCTTTTATGATATACGTTAATAATTGTGGACACGATTCTCATCATCCAAAGCCTTGCAATATAGAACATAAGCAGGGAGTCCCAGACTACCTTATTCTGCTTATCAAGCAGGAATCCTGGATTTATCTGAATGGAGAGAAGCACACGGTCGCTCCGAATTCTCTGATCTGTTTTCCTCCAAATACTTATATTCACTATGGTTGCGACATGATCGGGTATAATGATGACTGGATCCATTTTCTCCCAGATGAACAGGAGAGCTCTTCCGTCCGCGACTTACTGCCGCCCCTGTGCCAGATTTTACAGCCTTATAATTTTCACAGGCTGTCAGAATATGTCCGTATGCTGTCGGATATTTTTCATGGTCACTCCTGCCATAGGGAAAAATCCATTGATGCTTTTCTGCATATTTTTCTATACGCCTTGCAGGACGAACTGGCAACAGCTTTTGGTGATTCCAGTGTACAGAAGTATTATCCTGCTTTCTCCGGTCTTCGGACGCAAGTTTATAACAATCCGGCAAATAACTGGAGCGTTCCGGCACTGGCGGATTCCCTCGCCCTAAGCCTCTCTTATTTCCAGCATTTGTATAAGCAGTTTTTTGACTGTTCCTGTCAACAGGATATCATAAATGCCCGTCTGGAGCTGGCAAAATTTTATCTGACCGGAAGCAATATGAATATCCGCAGCCTGTCGGATTTCTGCGGGTATGACAATGAACTGCACTTTATGCGGCAGTTTAAGAAATTTGTGGGAATGACGCCGACAGAATATCGGCGAAAGCATGCGCCGATAGGCACACACGCAAAAAGTCCGGTCGCACACTAAAGTGACCGGACTTTTTGCATAAGAATAAATAATGACATCATTAAATGGTAGATGCGATGATCTGCATCCTGCCTTGTAACTCTACCTTACCGTAGCCATCAGGCAGGATTAGGTGATCGCCCTTTTTTAAATGAGTACCATTCAGGGTGCCTTCGCCTTCTACCACGCTCATCAGGATGAAAGGCTTGTCCTGCCAGGTCTCCATGCGATGCTCCACATCGATGCGATATACCGTGTAGTAAGGGCAGTGGATCAGCTGTTGGATTGCATCGTCCTTTTTCTCCGTGTGTACCACGCTGTTCTCTGCGGATTTGGCAGGGACAGTAATGACATCAATACTCTGGGTGATGTGCAACTGTCTGGCCTTGCCGTTACTCAGTCGGTCATAATCATACACCCGGTAGGTAATATCGTTGCTCTGCTGGGTCTCAAGAAGCAGTGTACCGCCCCGGATATTGTGGGTACACCCCGGACACGATTGCCGACACCAGGTAGAATTCTGCCTTGATATCCGTGATGTCTCTCTGCGGTGTCTGCATGCATCATAGCGATCCGGCCGGGAGAAATGTGCATTTAGCCGCAGAGCATAACTTTAGCGGAGAAAACACCATTCTGATAGGCAAACGTACTTGCACCGCCGCTTTTTTCTGCAATATGTTGGATAGACTGGATGCCGACGCCGTTTCCCTTTCGTTTGGAGGATTGGAAAACACCGTCCTTCTCCCTGATTTCGCCGTCATAGGCATTCTCAACTTCGATCAGAAGCAGCCGCCCGGCATGCAGGTATGCAGTGATTTTGATCTGCCGTCTGTCTGGTGCAGTGCGGATACTGGCTTCGAGCGCATTTTCCAACAAGTTGGACAAGACCAGACACATGTTGATCTCATCGATTGGAAGATTCTGCGGCAGATCGAGCTTTGCACAAAAGGGAATGTCTTCACGCTTTGCCAGGGCACAATAATAGCCGATGACGCTATCTGCTGCGCGGTTTTCGCAGAAATGTATACCGAGATTCGGGATGCGGGAAATGTTTTTTTCAAGGTAGCTTTTCAATCCCTCCATATCGCCGGTCTCAGCCAGTGCGGAAATTTGATTCAGTTGATGGCGCATATCATGCCGCGCCTGCCGCACTTCTTCGATGGCAGCTTTGAGATTCTCATAGCGTTGCTGCTGCATGAAAAGAAGCTGGTTTTCCTGCTGTAGTCTCACGTTGCGGTTGAGACTGGTGGCCATTAGCAGGAAAATTGCGTTGAACCAGAGCAAAAGCAAAAGAAGTGCAATACTTATCACAATATATCCCTGCAATACACGACCGGTCCTAAGTGTCGTCTGATAGCGCGGAATCATAAAAAGGTTCAAAAAAATGAACACCAGCGGCAAAACCCAGAACACATACCATGTCTGCGCAAAATTATCGTCCTCGACCATCACACGAACTGCATGGGTTGACGGATAGAACGCTGTCAGCACTAAAATCCAGCAAACAACATTATAAAATACACAGGCTGCAAGGCAGAACCACGGTTCGTCCTGTGGCAGCTGCATATGCAGAGCAATCGCAACACTGATAGCTCGAGACAAGCTGTTGATGCATGCAAATACTGCGCAGACAGTCAGTGCAATTGTTCCGGATTTCCAGATGGAGATTTGGAGTGTTCCGGTATATAGCCCAATTGCAAGCAATGTGATCCCTGCCAGGGCAGACGCAGTAGACGCATGAAGCTGATAGCAGACGATTCCACCACCGATACATAATCCTGCCATCAGTGGGAGAATCCGGGCGGCAAGCTTTCCGGGGGACTGCTTCAGATAGGATTTTACAGGGAAATATGCAAGTAAAAGACCGGGGAGTACAACGGACAACTCCAGGATCGGACGCAGAATATCTTTCATCTCATACACCCCCTTGCAGCAGAAATTCCATAAATGCCTGCCTGGCAGGCTTCAAAAGTTCCTGGTTGACATATACGCGGCTGCCGTCGGTCATGCAGAAAGCGGCGGCCTGAAAATCAGCGGCATGTTCTAAATTGACAATCACACCGCGGCTGCATACAAAAAAGCGTGGATCTTTTTTAAGCGGCTCGGTAAATGCCTTAAAGCTTTGCCGCGTGGCAAGCGTTTTTCCGGCAGTTGTGCGAATGTTGATCATATGAGCAAAATGCTCGGCAAAGATAATGTCCCTATAGCGAAGGCGAATGTCGCTGCCACTGACTTTCACCGTCAGAATCGGCTCCGGACGCGGAAGTTTAGTGAGCATTTCAGCAAGCAGAGCGGCAAGTTCTCCCTCGGAAAAGGGCTTCACGAGGTAGTGAAATGCCCGCACCTGAAAGCCCTCCAGTGCATGATCGGTAGATGTTGTGGTGAAGATCAGAAAGCAGTCTGCATCCATCTTCCGAAGTTCCTTTGCGGCATCCATACCGCTTAATCCTTTCATGTAAATGTCCAGAAATGCCACAGTAAAGTGCCGTTCTTTTTCTGCTGCGAGAAAGCTCTCGCTGCTGTCAAATTCTAAGATCTCCGTCTCTACACCGTACAAGCTCAGCTGTCGCTCAAGCCGCATTTTCAACAGCGCACGTTCGGTCTCGATATCATCCACTATTGCTATCCTCATATCGGACTGACTCCTTTGTAAAAAATTCCAGTAACTATTCCAACTAAATTATATCATACCTGTCCAACACCGGCACAGTGAAAAGCTCAGATTTCGTGACGGAATTGAGGGTTTCGTGCCAAACGGCTTGAAAAGCGTTTGCATATCCGTATACTGACAAGCAGAAAGCATCAATGACGGCAGAAAGGAGGGAGTGCCGTGTACCACATTGCCGTGCTGACAAATAGTGAAACACAGGAAGCCTTTTATATAGAGCAGCTTTCACGGTTCTGCTTTGAACGCGGTCTGTTTCCCAAAATGGACTGTTACCATGGGCAGGAGTTGTTCTTTGATGTGGCGCGTGTAAATGCGCCAACCTGCACTGTGATCGCACTTCCGGGAGTAGAAGGGTTGAATGCGGTGGAGCATCTGCGAACGCTTTTTCCCGAAACACGCATCATCTGGTGCAGCGATCTGGATTTTTCCCTGCATGCATTTCGGCTGCGTGTAGACTATTTTCTGTTAGAGCCAATAACAGAAGAAGCGTTTCAGCAAGGACTTTCTACATGGTCAGATGGGAAAAAAACGTCTGCCTTATTCCGAACGGATCACAACAAACATAACAATGAGGAGGATTATTGATGAACAAGAGAAAAAAGATTTATTCTGTATTTAGCTTTCTTCTGGCGGGAACACTGTGCCTATCTATGGCGGCCTGCGGTGGAACGCCCACACCGGCAGAAGACGAAACAACATCTTCTGCACCGTTATCCGGTGCACTGCCCGTGAAGGCTTTGCATCCCAAACACGTGGATGAAAACCCTTATATGGCAAAAAGCGATGCTAACATCCATCACGACGGCTACAACACCGACTCAACGGATGAAATTCTGCCGCTCGGCATCTATCCGGAAATCAATGTTTCCTTTGAGACAACGAACCCGAACGCCTCACCCGCGATTTACTTTGACAACTACGGTCACGCGGTCGTGCCACTGCTCGGCGGCATCGCCATCCGTGATCTGAATGCCAAAGAGACGAAGACGCTCGGCTATTTTTCACCGATGCAGCATGATGGCGGCGGTTACGTCATCCAGAGCTCCTACACCTTCCTTGACTCCAAAAACCGTATTGTCTGCCCGACAAGCAACAACCATGTACTGATACTGCGTGCGACAGAGGACGACGGCAGCGTCATTCCGGAATTTGAAAAGGTTCTGGATATTGATATCAAGGCGGCTGCTGAGACCGCGCTCGGCAAGGAACTGACACAGAATCTTCTGTCCGTGGTCTTTGACTACGACGGAAACCTTTGGTTCGCCACCGGCGGCTTCCGAATCTATCCCGAACGGCAGCAGCAGGGCGTTCTCGGCTACATTGCCCACACAGCGATAGAATCCATTCTGAACGGCGAACAACCCGATCTTTCAAAGGCTGTCTTTGTTTACGAGCTGACCCCTGGCGAGGGCGCAGAGAACGGCATTGCTGCCTCCAAAGACGGTGCGGTCATTCTGACGAACCAGAACTGCTATCTGTTGCGCGCGGAAGAAGGTGTGAACGTTGTGTGGCGCACGCCATATGAGAGTGTCGGCGCGAAGGTCAGCCGCGATGGCGATAAGACAACCGGAGGCGGTCTTGCCTGGGGTGGTGGCTGCTCGCCCACACTGACACCAAACCTTGTACTCTTCACCGACAACGCAGACCCCGTTAAGCTTCTCGCGCTCGACATGAAGACCGGAGAGGTCGTAGCCAGCATGCCTGTTTTGGATGATCTGCCCGATGGGTATCAGGTGGCGGTTGAGAACTCTGCAATCGTTTATGACGACGGTGAAGGTACCGTCAGCACGATCGTCTGCAACTGGTTCGGTGCCGGTAACGCAGGTCTTGCCGACCCCGACAATGACTCTTCGATTCAGAGCTACGCCAACATTTATGACCAGAATTGGCTGATGAAGGGTAATGTTATGATCGCCCCGGGCGTTGAGCGGGTGGACACCTTAAAAACCTCGGATGGCTATGAAATGAAGAGCATCTGGAGCCGGAACGATTTGCGCGACACGGCGATCATGAAGCTCTCCACTGCAACAGGCTATATCTACGGTTATGTACAGGATTTGGATACCGGCATGTGGCAGTACATTATTTTGGACTTTGCAACAGGCGAAACCGTCTTCACGATGGATGTGTCCAACAAATACGGCTACAATAATATGGCTATCGGCATGTACACCGGCAGCAACGGAAATACGCTCTACTGCCCGACAGGCTATCTGGAACTGCTGCGTTTGCAGGATCGCTTTGTGTACCTGCCCGAGCTTCCGTACCGTGAGGTTGATCTTGATCAAGTGGCAAGAAATGTTCTTTCGCAGGATCAGTTTGAGCAGGATGGCGGTGAAGGTACGGTTGCAAGCTGGCACAACACCGCGACCATCTGCAACGTGCATCCCAACACCATGGTAGCCTTCCGTATGAACAACCTGTCCGGCAACGCCTCCGATCTGACGCTCTACGCCTATGGTGCAGACGGCAAGCTGGAAAAGGTTGACTCTGAACTGTGGTCGCTCACAGACGAGACCGGAGCGAATGTGACGGAGCTGACAGACGGTGTGCTCTATGAACTGCGTGTGACCGTCTCCGACGGCGGTGATTTCGACCTGAGCGAAACAGAAAAAGAAATCAAGCTATCCGTTGTACTTGGGAAATAAATCTGTTTTGAAGACAGCTGTCATTTACCGGATTTTTCATCTGCGGTGAACTTAGATCGTAGATGCGATGATCTGCATCCTGCCCTGTAACTCTACCTTACCGTAGCCGTCGGGCAGGATCAGGTGATCGCCCTTTTTCAGTCTGCTGCCGTTCAGGGTGCCTTCTCCTTCTACCACGCTCATGAGGACAAAGGGCTTATCCTGCCAGGTCTCCACACGGTGTTCCACATCAATGCGGTATACGGTGTAGTAAGGGCACTGAATCAGCTGCTGAATGGCATCGTCCTTCTTCTCGGTATGCACCACACTGTTCTCTGCGGATTTTGCGGGAACCGTGATCACATCGATACTCTGTGCGATGTGCAGCTGTCTGGGCTTGCCGTTACTCAGTCGGTCATAATCATACACCCGGTAGGTAATATCGCTGCTCTGCTGGGTCTCTAAGAGCAGTGTACCGCCCTTAATGGCATGTACGGTACCGGGATCGATCTGAATGAAATCGCCGGGCTTAATGGGGATCTCACGGATGAATTCCTTCCATCTGCCCTCATGGATCATTTTCTCCAGTTCTTCCTTCGTCTTCGCATTGTGTCCGGCTACCAGCGTAGCATTTTCCTTACAGTCTAAGATGAACCAGCACTCTGTTTTGCCCAGGGATCCGTTCTCATGTACCTTCGCATAAGCGTCATCCGGATGCACCTGGATGCTTAAGTCGTCCTTTGCATCAATGATCTTGATCAGCAGCGGGAAACGATCCATTCCCGTGTCTCCGAACAGCTCGGGGTGCTTCTCCCACAGCTCGGACAGCTTCATTCCCTTATAAGCGCCGCTTGCCACGGTGCCGTCTCCGTTGGGATGGGCGCTGATACCCCAGCACTCACCGATGTCGTCGCCCTCGATGGGGTACCCGAATTCTCTGTTTAACCGGGTCCCGCCCCAGATATTGTGGGTACACACCGGTGTTAAAAAAATAATATCTTTGTTCATGATCATCTATCCTTTCCCATGATACTTACTATGTATTGCACTGCATCTTTCCCGTTATTCCGCTACTTAGCTTTGCAACGTCCGTTTCTGGAAAAATATTCTATCTGATATGTAACACATTTCTTCCAATCTGTCTACCTTACTTCCGTACTATGCCTATTCCGCTTCTGTTTCTGTTCTTACCCCGGATACAATCAATGACACCAGATAAAATCCAGCCTTATCGTTCTCGTGTGTCTCCGTGATCTCGATTCTCACCCGGTGTTCCCCATAGGGCAGATGCTCCGCAATCGTTGCCAGTTCCATCTTATCTCCCCAGGTCTCATCAAAGGTTCCGTCCAACACGCACGCCGTCTCAGGGTTCTCATCGACCACTGCCGTGGCAATGGGTGCAGGTCCGTCCTTCACTCGGCGGTATTGCACGGCTGCACCGGTTCCCCGGAAAGTAAACTCCAGATAAGCTCCTTTTTCCCCGGCGCTCCATCCGTTGCGGAAAATATCCGTGATATCTCTCTGCGGTGTCATATCTTCTACAAAAACACTCTTCCCCGGTGTGGAATTAAAATATTGCAGTCTCACGCAATGCTCATAGGCATTCTCTGTCAGCGGGGCCGGGAAAATTTCCTGCGGCTCTTGCGTTTTATCATGGATCACCTTTTCCAGGAAGTTCGTGATCACGGATGCCACCAGTTCATGTCCCAGATCATTGGGGTGCAGGAAATCCGCAGTAATTTTCTCTGCCGGAAGTCTTCCTGCTGCCACTGCCGGATAGATGCTGTTCTGTATACTGATGCAGGGCAGATCATAATGTCGCCCTACCTGCGCATGATAATATGCCGCACTTTTGCCGGTATCATAATAGACATTATGGATCAGCACCATTGCCGGTGCGCTCGCACTGCCATAAATCTGCCTCACCAGGCCTTCGTAGGTCTCGCAGAAATGCGGCGTACTGTGATCATTCACGGAAAATTCTACAAATACCAGATCCGGCAGTCTGCGCAGCAGGTCCTCCTGCACTCTCGCCGCCCCGAACTGGGAATCGGTAGCTCCGATTCCGGCGTTCACATAATCAAATTCCGTATTGGGAAATACCTTTTTCATCCAGCCAAACGTCCTTGCCGCATAACATTTTTCCGGATCCGTAGCGGAAAATCCCTGGGTAATGGAACCGCCGATAAATCCTACCGTAAGCCGCTCTCCTTTGGCTGCACGGTTCATAAAACCTTTCAGTCTGGTCAGGTTGCCCCGGTTCAGGATTCCGGCTTCTTTATCAATGATGTTCCCCGCACTCTTGCGGTTCTCATAGATGCTGTTTTCCAGAGTGCAATAACGTTTCGCCTTGTTTTTCAGAGTCTTGCCGATGCGGAAAATTTCCTCCGGGCGGTATCCTCTGGACTCCAGATAATAAATGCCGCTGTACAGGTTGATCGATACATCGGGGTATTTATCTCCGATCATAGCTTCGAACATGATCATAATATGACCGATTTTCTCCGAAGCAGCTTCCACATGATTGTCCAACAGCAATAGGAACTCATCCTTTTTCGCATGGTACACCATTTCCTGTCCCTTCAGGTGCTTTTGAATGTGCGTCCCCAGATGGTACAGAAGGCTGTTTTTCACTTCCTCACTCATGTTCGCGGAAATCTCATCGTAATCCCGGATGCCCAGAAATACCTCTGCATACTGACCGTCCTGCCAGGGCAGGATCTGTTCCAGTTTTATCGAAAAGCTTTCCGTTGTCTCCATTCCGGCAATGTCCGGTTCCGGCTTTTCTGTATCCTTTTCCTGCTCCCTGACATTCCCTGCATATTCTTCATGGTTCAGATAGCTTTCCATCATCCGCGTCATAGTAGACAGAATTTCACTTTCCGTTTCTGTCCACTGACGTCCTTTATAATATTTCTCCAGCTCCTGCCAGAGACCGGTCTCCCGGTCTGTTCCTTTCCGTTCTGAGGTATAATCGACATAATTATAGTTCTTGTCGTACACGCTGAATGCATTTTTGCCGCTTCGCTTTACCCGGTACAGCGCCTGATCCGCTTTTTGATACAGTTCCTCATAAGAGGAAGCATCCTCCGGATACCGGGAGATTCCCATACTTAAAGTCACTCGTCTGCCTGACAGCTGGATCTGATCCGCCATACGGGATATTCTCTCTGCTGTCTCCACAGCATGCTGTCCCACATTTTTCCCACGGCAGAATACACAAAACTCGTCTCCACCGATGCGGCCCGCATAATCCTCCATGCCTGCACTGATCAAAATCGTATTGGCAATTTTGATCAATACTTCATCACCGTATAAATGTCCGCAAGTGTCATTGATCGTTTTAAAGTCATCAATATCAATGATGAGAAAAGCTCCTTCTGTGTCATCGGCCTGCCGGATATGCTTTTCCACCAGCTTACGCATTTTCGCTTTATTGTACAGATCTGTCAGGGAGTCCCTCTCTGCCTTCTGTTCCAACAGCTCCTGGTTCTTTTTTTCTCCTGTAATATCAAGCGTCTTCCCCATAATCTTATATGGCTTATGATCCTTATCATAGACCGGAATCCCTACATAACGGAACCAGACAAATACCGATTCATCACTGACTTGTCTGACTTCATAGGAAATATGCTCATCACCGCGGTCCATTGCCTCGCAGAAGGCATCAAAAACAGACCAGTCATCCGGATGTACAAATCCCCATTTGTGCATCTGCTCCTGATAATTTTCGATGACCATATTTGTTGTGTTCCATTTTCCCCCGAGTTTTTTGGAAAGCACATATTTTTTTGTCGCAATTTCATACTCCCACAGCGCACAGTCGGAATTGTCCTCGGTAATCTTCCTCCTGATACGTTCTTCTGCCAGTTCTCTTTCCAGTTCTTCGATTCTGGCATATAATTCCTCTTTTTCCATCATACGCTGTCTCCATCACTTAAAAAGGACCCGCTCATCGCGGGTCCCTCGATTCTATCTTCTGCCTTCTTCTGTATCGCTTGTTGTGACCACGCTGTGTTCTTTGATATAGTCAACCACTTCATCGATGGTCGTAAACGCCAGCCCTACGTAGCTGTCTGCTGCGCCATAGTAAATGGCAATCTTGCCGCTCTCGGAATCATGAATGGTAGCGCAAGGGAAGCATACATTCGGTACGAATCCTCTCTCCTCATACCACTCTTCCGGTGTCAGCAGGAAGTTCTCACAACGATATTTTACGATGGACGGGTTGTCAATATCCAGGATTGCTCCACCGATGGAATAGACATAACCATTACAGGTTCCGCTCACACCATGATAGAACAATAGCCACCCTTCGGAAGTCTCAATGGGAGCTGCACCACCACCGATCTTCAAGGACTCCCACCATTCGGAAGACTTTCCCATCACATGTCTGTGTTTGCCCCAGTATAGCATATCCGGGCTCTCACTGACAAAGATATCTCCGAAAGGTGTATGTCCGCTGTCGGAAGGTCGGGACAACATCATGAAATTGCCGTGTACTTTTCTTGGAAACAGTACAGCGTTACGGTTAAACGGCAGGAACGGATTTTCAATTCTTACAAAAGTCTTGAAATCTGTCGTTTTAGCAATACCGATGGCTGCACCGTAGAAATCCTGACACCAGATGATGTAATAGGTATCTTCTACCTTTACCAGTCTGGGATCGTAAGCGTAAATGGGCATAAAAGGCTTGCCCTCTTCGTCTACAAAAGGAATCTTATTCTTCTCAAAATCCCAGTGGATTGCATCTTTGCTGCGACCCAGGTAGATATAAGGAATACCGTTGACCTGTTCCCCACGGAACACGCCGATGAATTCATCACCGTAAGGCATTACGGCACTGTTAAAAATTCTGGCTACTCCTTCTACCGGATTTCTGCCAATGATAGGGTTCTCGCTGTATCTCCATACCGGAGCTCCGGTATGTCCTTTGGGTTTATCCTGCCAGGGTACATTGGGTACGGGCTGGCTGATCATTTTAACTTTGCTCATGTATTGTCCCTCATTTCTATTTTTTACCTACAGATTGTTTCATGCTACGCGCTCTCACAATCCTACTCGTTATGCGCATATCGTGGGATGTTTATCTTGCTTCCTGTTTTAAGAAAGATTCATTTTTGCGGATCAATGCACATCTCTGTGCTACGCACTCCACGCTTCTTCCGGGATCGGAAGGAGTGTTGAATACATAATCCACAAGCTTATCTATGGTAGTAGTTGCCACATGCATGCGGGTATCGCTGGATGCATAATAAATGAAGACTTCCCCTCTTTCATTTGCAATCGCCCCATTGGTAAATACTACGTTTGAAACATCTCCCACTCTCTCATCCCCTCTGGGTCCGATCAGCAGGCCCGAAGGCTCTGCGATCACTTTTGCCGGATCCTTCAAATCCGTTGCAAAAGCATAAATGACGTAACGCAAACCGGCTGCGGTATTACGTACTCCATGTGCGATATGTATCCAACCTCTGTCTGTCTTGATGGGGGTAGCGCCCGCACCGTTTTTGGCCTCAGTAATGGTGTGATATTTACGCAGGCTGGTCATACGCTCTTCGTCGATCACTGCATGGGTGATATCGTCACACAGTCCAAAACCGATTCCTCCGCCGCTTCCGGTCTCGATGAAATCATCCATCGGTCTGGTGTAGAAAGCATACTTGCCATCCACGAATTCCGGGTGCAGCACTACATTTCTCTGCTGGGGAGAGCGAAGGGTCTTTAAGTTCTCCAGTCTCTCCCAGTGCTTCAAATCCTTGGTTCTCACAATACCGGCAGCCGCTACTGCTGCGGATAAGTCATTCACGGAAGTATCCTTGCTCTCGGAGCAGAACACACCGTAGATATAACCGTCTTCATGTTTAGTCAGACGCATGTCATAGACATTGGTCTCTTCCGGGCAGGTATCATCCAACAGAATCGGGTAATCCCAGAAACGGAATCCGTCAATACCGTTGTCACTTTCCGCCACGCCGAAGAAGGACTTTCTGTCATTCCCTTCAATGCGGGCTACCAGATAATACTTACCGTTTAATTCGATTGCTCCGGAATTCATGACAGCATTAATACCCAGACGCTCCATGAAATAAGGGTTGGTCTTGGGGTTGAGATCATATCTCCAGGTCAGGGGAATATGGTCTCTGGTCAGAACCGGATATTCATAACGGTCATAAATACCGTTGTAAAAATCTGACTTTACATTTTTACGGGAGAGTAGCTTCTCCTGCTTTTCTTTCTCTATGTAATAACGCTCTGCTAACATAGTGGGCATCCTCTCTAATTTTTTATATACGTTTCATAACTTCCAGGAAGTCTCATTTACTTCACTCTAAGTACGCTTAATGACTTCCTGGAAGTCTCGTTTACTTCACTCTGAAATGCGTTTGATAACCTCCATGCACATTCTGCCGTTATGGTAGGGACACTTCCAGGGCTCCACGATGGGGCGGTCGGGATAGGGTTTTCCTTCCGGATTCACTTCCCAGAACCATTCGGAACCGGGTCTCTTATCGATCACATGATCTCTGATAAATGCCCATTCCTTCTCAGCGGCTTCCAGATACTCTGTCTTCTCCGGTTCTTTCTCATAGCCATTCAGGAATCCGATCACAGTCTCTGCCTGTACCCACCAGACTCTGTGCACATTTACGACACCTCTGTCACATTCGTTTGCCAAAGAGTGTCCGTCGAATGCCACCTTATAGATCTGCGCTGTCAGGTCTTTGGTGATGGCATACATCTTCTGCGTCAATTCCGGATCATCCAGCACCTGACAGCCTCTGTCGATCAGCCATGCTGTCTCAATATCGTGACCATAGGAATGCAGATCCAGAATGGTATTGTAATGCTTATCAAAGAACACTTCCTGTCTGTGCAGCTTGGGATTATAGACCTTTTCAGCGAACAGATCCATGATCCAAAGCAGGCGTCTACGCACCTTTTCGTCACCGGATACCCGGTACAGCTCCGTATATGCTTCAAATACATGTAACAATGTATTCATGGTCTTATCGGCCAGGACACCGTTCTCCGATAATTTTTCGTTGGATTCCGGCTTGAAATCTCTGGTGAATGCTTCCAGATAACCCACCTCATCCATACATGTAGTCTCGATCAGAGTAAAAAGCTTTTTCGCCAGCTCCAGGGCTTCTGCGTCACCGCTTGCCTCATAATAGGAGGACAGTGCATAAATGCAAAATGCCTGATTGTACGTGTGCTTTGTAGTATCCTTCGGTGTTCCGTCGTAATTTAAGGACCAGTAGATTCCGCCGTATTCTTTGTCCAGGCAATAGTCTTTCAGGAAAGCATATCCATGCTTTGCTTCGTCCAACAGGCTCTCATCCTTCAAAAGAGTATAGGCATTGGAGAAGAACCAGGTGATCCTGCTGTTCAGGATACAGCCCTTTTCTGCCTTTTTATCCAGCTTCAGATCATAATCCAGGTAGCCGTAATAGCCGCCGAACTCGTCATCTCTCATCCCTTTCCAGAAGGGAATGATCCCCTCTGTCAGATGGTTTTTAATTTCTTCCCTCATTTTCGTTGTTTCTGTGTTCATCATGTTCCGCACTCTCCTTTGTATTAACCTTTGACAGCGCCGGAGGTGATTCCACTGTAGATCTGTTTCTGACAGAGCAGGAATATGATCAGGGCAGGCAGCAGAGACATCAGTACACCTGCACAGATCAGATTGTATTTGCTTCCAAGAGGTCCGGTGAAGGTATACAGGGAGGTTGCTACCACACCGAGAGTCCTCTTGTCCTGCAGATACAGACTGGCACAATAATATTCATTATACACGCCTACGCCCTTTAATACCATGGATGTCACAATGGCAGGCTTCAGAAGCGGAAGAATGATCTTCCAGTAAATAGTAAAGTAGGAGGCTCCGTCGATAAATGCGGATTCATCCAACGATACCGAAATATTTTCCATGAACTGGATAAAGATGTAGATGGAGATAACATCCGTACCCATACTCATAATGATATAACCATACAGGTGGTTGATAAATCCAAGGTTACTCATGATCTGGTACACAGATACCTGCATGGCAATTCCGGGAAGGAGGGTTGCGAACAGGAACAGGCTGCGGATCAGTCCGTTGCCGGGGAACTTGAATCGGTTCAGCACATATGCAAGCTGTGTTCCCACCAGGACGGAGCCTAACAGTACAAATACCAGGATGATCGCTGAATTCAGATATGCTCTACCCATGTTGGCGCGGTTAAATGCATCAATAAAGTTCTGGAAGTTCAGCCAGCTTTCAGGTAATGTCATAACATTGGTGCTCTGATATTCCGCATCGGTCTTGAACGCCGTGATGACGCAGGATACGATGGGCAAAAGTGCCACGAAGGAGAAGAATACCAGACTGAAATACTTAATAACGATCCAGATGACAGCGCCTGCGCTGTAATGTTTATGGTTAGTTTTCATCTTTGCCATTTTACACTGCCTCCTTCTTCCATCTTCTCTCTCTTCTGAGACGTTTTCTTCTGGTATATTCTTCATTGTCCGCATCGGAGCTTCTAAATACCAGTTTAAAGAAGAGCTTCTGTAAAATTGTTGCCGCAAAAATGATCAGTAACAGTACCACCGCCATAGCAGACGCCAGACCTACCTGCTGGTTGGTATGTGCGATCTTATCCATCAATACGAAGTAGGTTGCGGTTCCGCCGCCACCCTTGGTGATAACGTAGGGAGGATCGAAAGCACTCAGGGAACCCGTGATAGACAGGATCACATTCAGTGTAACGATGGTTTTGATGCTTGGTAAAATAATATGTATAAACTGTTGGAATTTATTGGCACCGTCCAGCTCTGCTGCCTCGTACATCTCGGAATCTACGGACATGATGGCACCGATGAAGAGTACCATGTTGTTGCCGTAATAACGCCATACGGAGGAAGCTACCAGAGAGATATTGTTAATACTCTTGTCTTTCAGCCAGTACGGAAGGTTTTCTAAGTTAAATCCACACCACTGCAATACGGTATCGAATACGAAACCTCTGGTGTAGAAGAATTTGAAGATAAATCCAATGGCAATACCACTGATCAGATAAGGGAAGAACATGAATCCCTTGAACATATTGCCAAATTTGGTCTTGAAACTTAAAATCGTTGCCAGATACAATGCGAGCGCCAGCTGCACCATGGCACCAGCCATGTAGTAAAGGCTCAGTTTCAATGCACTGAAGCATTCATCCTTTTTAAATACATCGATGTAATTCTGAAATCCCACAAATTGTCTTTTGTCTACCGGGGTAGCATATTTCATTTTATAAAAACTGAATTTTACCATTTCTCCGAAGGGGAGATAGGTGAACACGAACAGCAAGAGCAGGGGAATGATCATGAAGGACAAGATAACGATGGTCTGTTGTCCGTTCCTGCTCTTTACCCATTTTTTCATGCTGAAGGGTTTTTTTGTTTTCTTCATTGTCTCTGCATTCATCGAAATACCTCCATACCCTTCTCTCTTAGATAAGAGGGAACCGGATAAAAGGTTCCCTCTTACTTCAGAAGATTAAGTTAATCGCTTAATGTTTACTGCTTGATGAAATTACTGGATCTCTACGCCACAGCTCTCCTGTGCGGAAGTCCACTCTTCGTTCCACTCGTCGATGATCTCATCGTAGGTCTTGGAGCCGTCGGATGCACACTCAACCAGCTCCTGCAGCTTGGTCTCACCGTTATTGTTGATATTCAGACCACTTGCAGCGTTCAGATCATTTAACAGAGTCTCTTCGCCTTCGATCGCAGGATCATCCACTACAAAGTCGATACCCTTGAATGCTGCATAGAAGTCCGGTAATCTGGTATCCTTGATAGCAACGGGAAGTCCGCCGCAGTCATAGGAGAAGCCGGATTCTTCTGCCATGAACTTTACGAAGCACAGAGCTGCTGCCTGGTTCTCTTCAGATGCATCTGCATTGATACCAAAGCTGTAGTCAGGGCCTACGGAAGCTGCCTGTTTACCGCTAGCTAAAGTAATAGGGAAAGGCATGTAAGCGATGTCGTCAGCATTGTCGCCGGCTTCCTTCATCTGAGGAACTGCCCAGGAGCCAAGAACCATGCATGCGATCTGGCCATTGTTGATCATACCCTTACAACCTTCCCAGTCAGTGGTGGAGTAGTCTTCCTCGGTAAGACCTTCCGCAACTGCATCGTACATTACTTTGTATACGTTGTAAGCGCCTGTTCCGTCGCCGGGATCAGCAAAAGGATTCGCAGTATGTAATAACTTCTGATTCATGTAAGTGCTGTCGCCGGTAGCACTGCCGCTGATAGCGGGATCCCACTGGCCGCCCATTGCCCAGCCTGCTGCGTAGTTGGTGTACATAGGAATGATAGAGCTGTCATACTCTTTGATCTGCTTTAATGCTGCGATGAAATCCTCGGGAGTCTTAGGCATCTCGGTGATTCCTGCTGCTTCGAATACTGCCTTGTTATATACGATACCGCCGCTAACGCCCGCGGTGTAAGGAACGCCGTATACAACACCTTCGTACATCTGATTGTAGTAGTTCAGCTGGCCGTCCATCTCGGTAGTAGTTCCAAGAGGAAGGAAGTAAGTGCTTAAATCAGCCTTGTCAACTGCGGGGATCATCATTACATCGCCCCAGTCACCACCCTGCAGACGAAGCAGTGTGTCACTTGCGTAATCGGTGATACCTTCTATATCAACAGTGATGTTGGGATACATTGCATTGAATGCATCGATATAGGTCTGGTAAGGAACCGCTGCGCCGTCCTCCAACAGGTCGGTACGGTTGGTCAGAACCTTAATGGTTGTAGTAACATCTGTGTAATCCTCACCCAAAGTAATGTCTGCGTAATTCAGGCTGGTCACCTCTGCTCCTGCTTCGGTAGAAGCTTCTGCGTTTGCAGGGGTGGTACTTGCACTGCTTTCAGCAGCACCGTTGTCTGTGCTTCCACATGCTACCATAGACAATGCCATGACAGATGCTGTGGAAAGAGCTAAGAACTTTTTCATCTTCATAAGAAATCCTCCTTGTTTTTGTTACCTTTGATAGCGTTTGCTGTTTTGTAGCTTAATTTAATTATACATAATTGCATTAATTAAGCATCAGTTATTCTTGTTTTTAATCTCTTATTCTTGCTATTTTCGTTATTATCTTCTATTTTCACAAGTTTATAGTTTACTTTTTGTACATTTTGCACCATTTGGTTAATTGTTTTAGATTAATTTAGCTTATTTTTTTACCTGATTTTGCTTTTCTAAGTTTCTTTTACCGTTGAAACCGGTTAAATAATCGTTTATAATATGTTTAGGCTAAATTAATTTGCTGTGCGGGAGCTATCCGAGGAGGGATTTTATGAACATTTCAACCACTTTTCTCAATGCTTTAAAGCGAACTTCATCCGCCATCGAGGGGCAGCGTTCCCCGGAACTTCTCCTGGGTCAGGTCTATGATGTGTGTCTGGAAGAAAACGGCTTCATCCTCCCTCTGGCTGGCGGTGAATTCCGCCTTACCACTCCTTTTTGCTATGAATGGAATCCTTTTCCCGTATATCTTTTGATTTACACCCTGGAAGGAAGCTGTTCCTTCTCCTCGCATAACCTCGATGTCATCCTGGATCATGAGCATCTGTTGTTCTGGGACTGCAGTCAGGAATTCTCTCTGCATCTTTCCCAAGGAAAATGGCGCTTCCAGTTATTTTTTCTGAGCGGTCAGGACCTTTCTTCTTATTATAGCATTTTCAGGCAGACGAATCCCTGCTGTTATCCTATCCCTATCGGATCCGGTGTAGCACAGCGGATGCAGCAGCTGACCATGCTTCCCTTTACCCCGACACCCGCCGATCAGCTGCAGATTCACAGAGAACTCACCGATATGTTCACGGAGATTGCCCTGTCTTCTCTGCCTGTCTCACAAAACGCCAGACCCCTGCCATCCTATCTTATGCGTATGAAGGCCGACTTTGAGGACAATTATGCCGAGAACCATTCCTTGGAATACTTTGAGCAAAGCCTCGGCATCAGCCGTTACCGCCTGTGCCGGGAATTCTCCGCCACATTCCATACCTCACCGTTACAATATCTTCAGGAGAAAAAAATAGAAGCAGCAAAATCACTGCTTCTATCTACGGACGACCCGATTCATGAAGTAGGGGCAGCCGTGGGCATTGACAATACCAACCACTTCATTCACTTATTCAAGAAGCACACCGGGGTCACTCCCCTTGTCTACAGACAGAATGCCCCGCAAGTCATACGCGAGACACGCTGTCCTTCAATACCAGACGCCCTTCCACCACGGTGACTCCCCCTTTGAAATTATCACTGGTGATCTTCTTAATCATATTATGAATGGCTCTCCTCGCCATCTCTCCCATATCTACTTCATAAGTAGTAATACGGATATCACTGAGTCCGGGATACAGGTAATTATCAAAGCCAACCACTGAGATATCCTCCGGTACACGATATCCGTTCTCTTTCAGCTTCTTAATGAGAAAGCTTGCGGTCAGATCGCAGTTGCATACGAACGCGGTAGGCATATCCTTCGGAAGCTGCAACATATTCACCGTATCGATCTTGCCGGTCTCAATATGACGATCATCCAGCACCCATTCCTTCTTCTGTTCCAGTCCCAGCTCTAAAAGAGCCTTTTGATAACCGAAATATCGGTCCGTAATGCTCTCGGTGGCCAGCAGGGTTCCCACATAAGCGATCTTGCGGTGTCCCATCCGATACAGATAATATGTCAGCTCATAGGTTCCGTAGTAGCTGTTGGAGATCACGGAATCACTGGCTTCTCTGCCGTTATAATAATCCAGATAGATCACCGGGATCCCGGCTTCTGTATTCAAATGTTGCAGGTAATCATCCATCATTTTACCAATGACGATAATGCCATCCACCTTGCGTTCCTGTACCAGCTTCGGCAATCTGCCATTCTCTTCCTCTGCCATTCCGATGACCTCCAGCATGGTAAAGCATTCCTTTGCTGTGGCTCTGGTAGCGACCGACTGATACATCTGCCAGTAAAAGGACTCATATTTATCCAAAAATCTCTCAGAGATCAAAATGCCGATATTGTAGCTTTTCTGGTTCTGGCTCTTTCTTGCTGCGGATGGCTGCTGGTAGCCCAGTTCCTCTGCAATACTGCGGATCTTCTCCCGGACTTCCTCACTGACACCCTTTTGTCCGGACAATGCCTTGGACACGGTCACTGTGCTGACTCCTACCCGTTCTGCGATATCTGCTAATTTTACTGTTTTTGCCATATTTGTGTACTCCTTATCGCCATTTTCACTGTCATCTCCGTTAAATCATCAAAGCTACTTAAATCTTAGTAATCTGAAAATCTTTTGTCAAGGCATGCTCCTGCCCAGTTTTACACCTCAGTCAAATGGATCAGCCTGCTGCGGTAGTCACCCCACTGAGGTGCTATCAACATGCCGGCCTGCATCAACACATCACCGCCAAATACTTCTCCGGTCTCCTCGATACGGTAGCGGTTTTCCGGCACCAGTCCTTTCAGGCGCACTCTTCTGCTGTGGAAATTCGGTCTTGATAATACCTGTACATAAGTTACCAGCGCTTCCTTTTTATCCTTGGAAGCTACCATGTAGCAGTCGTAGCTGCCATTTTCTAAATATGACGCAATCCGCCAGTAATCCCCTCTGCGGATCAGATCGTTGTACTTGTGATACATAGCGGTCTGTGCGGGGATCTGCTGCCTGTCCTCCTCAGGAATCTTCGTGATATCAAGCTCGTAGCCAAAGGTGCCTGCCAGTGCCACATGACCCCTGGTCTCAAAAGGTGTCACTCTTCCTAAGGCGTGGTTGGGGCAATCCGATACATGGGCTCCCATAGTGGATAACGGATATAGCAACATCGTGCCTTCCTGAATCTTCAACCGTTCAATGGCATCCGTATCATCCGAGCACCAGATCTGCGGACTATAATACAGCATGCCCGGATCGAATCTTGCTCCACCACCGGAACAATTCTCTAAGAGCAGATGAGGAAATTCCGCAAGCAGTCTCTCCTGCAGTTCGTATACCCCCAACACATATCTGTGGTACAACTCTCCCTGACGATCCGCAGGCAGTTCCACGCTGCCCAGATCCGACAGCTGCCTGTTCATATCCCATTTTACATATTCAATATTGGCACTGTGCAAGACTGCCGCCACGCTTTCAAAGGCATGATCTCTGACTTCCTTACGGGACAGATCCAGCACATATTGATTCCGGCACAGGCTTCCCGCACGTCCCGGAATGGCGATTGCCCAGTCAGGATGTTCTCTGTACAGCTCCGAATCCGGCGAGATCATCTCCGGTTCGAACCAGATACCGAACTTAAGTCCCATAGCATTTACCTGATCCACCAGAAGTTTCAGACCTCCCGGCAGCTTCTGCTCATTGACCTTCCAGTCACCCAGGCTCGTGCTGTCATCATTACGGTGTCCAAACCACCCGTCGTCCATAACCAACATTTCAATCCCGAGCTTTGATGCCTGCTTTGCAATCTTTAATAATTTATCGGTATTAAAATCAAAATACGTAGCTTCCCAGTTGTTGATCAGAATCGGGCGCTTTTTATCCCGGTATTCTCCACGGATCAGATGCTCGCGGTACATATCATGATAATGATGTGTCATACCGCTAAGCCCCTCTGAAGAATAAGTCATTACTACTTCGGGCGCAGAAAAGCTTTCTCCCTGCTCCAACTTCCATACAAAATTCTCCGGATGGATCCCCATAGTCATACGGATGGAGTCAAACTGTGACAGCTCTGCCTGTGCCAGGAAATTACCGGAATATACAAAATGCATGCCATAGACTTCACCCGTATCCTGCGTCGCATTTTCCGACAACAATGCAATAAACGGATGCTCCTGGTGGGAGGATTCTCCTCTGACAGACCCAACGCTTTGCTTACCATGCATCAGACTTCTCCTCTCCATCTGACGTTCTCTCCCCCAGGAACCATGCAAGGTAAGGATGTCATACTTTTCATCCGTGCAATCCAGATCCAGGCAGGCAGACATAACTTTCGTCAGATAAATCGGCTGTTCTGCTGTATTTTTGAGGATCACACTGCGGGTGATCACATCTTCTTTTTCAAATGTAGTGTATAACAGATCCGCAGCAAGACCGATCACAGGATCCGCCAGATGCAGGATCAGGGTATCACAGTCTTCTTCTCTTGGGAAAGTGGAAGGCAGTCCCGGCAGTGTGGGCTTCTGTTTTACGATCTCATAGGAGACGTATTGCAGCTGTACTCCTGCATGTCCTTGTACCGTGCGCACAGAAATAGCGCTTTCTCTGTAATCTCCCAATCCATTCCCCGGATACTCCATGGGGAAGGAATCCAGGAAGGAAACACGCTCCCGGTTATTCTTAGACGGTACAAAGGGGGCTTCACCGGTGCGCATCAGATATACCGGTGCCGGTGTTCCTTCGGTATACTGCAATTTTCCGCCGTAATATACGTGTCCCACAAAATTCTCCTGATCTACGATCGCCAGCAGATAGCTGGTGTGCTCCGTATCTAACCAGAAGGTTCTGTCCTGTTCTATGTATCTGATTGCCATAATTTACCTCTTTCTTTCCGGAATAAAAATCTTTCTAAAAAACCGGAAGCCGTTTTTCCAAAACCATCATTTTCAAGCTTCTCTGCGCAGCATATCTGCCCTGGTCTCCCATTTTTTGCTGACACAGCTGTCATAAATATAAAAAAGCAAATGGTGCTTCCTTTTCTGCCTTCAAAAACTGCATCAGCATCAGTCCGCAACGCATGGAGACCCGTTCTTCCCGCAAGATCCGGAATGCTTCCTGCCTGTCTGCCAGGATCACCTGAATATCCTCAGTGTTCTCCATCTGCTGTCCCACCTGCTCCGTCACCGTGCCGAAGATCATACTGCCGCTCTCGTCCGTCAGCCCCTGTGCCAGGAAAAAGCCTCTGCGGAATGCCGGTTCCCCGCCTTCATAAACCTCCAGTTTCCATCCGGTCTCCTCGATCATCTCCCGGCAGGCAGCCTCCGAAGCCGTCTCTCCCGGCTCGATCAATCCTGCAGGCAGTTCATAGAGATAATCGTCCATAGGGTAACGGTACTGCCGCACCAGTACCAGATGTTGTCCATCCTCCGTTACCGCATAGACCGCCATACCTTCAGGGCGTAAGCTATGAGTCTTATGTTTGATATTATCCTCATCATTGCGGGAAGCAAAATAGTAGTGAAACGGTGTGCCGTCCCGTCCCAGTGCATCGATATGATACAGATTTAAAAACGGATTGTCCGTCTGTTTCTCGATTCCCCGATAGTGTTTTCTATCATTTTCTTTTACGTCCATGTTTTCCATTCCCTCTTTATGCTCCATGTCTTTCTGCTCCCATCGTGATCTGGCATCCACGTTCCAACAGAGCATTACCTGCCGCAGGCGCAGGCAGCCGTGACAAAACTACTGTAGGATTTCCTCCAGCAGTGCCACCGCCAGTTCCGGGTTTTTCATGCCATCCGCCAGTCCTACTGCTGCCGAGTGCTCATACCAGCCGGTCTTTTGCACCCAGACATTATCTTCCAGCCGGATCCCCGCCACGATTGTCTCTCCTGTCATGGTATTTAACACTTTGATCTGATGATCTTCATATCTGTCCAATAGCTCCTTAGACAGATAATCCCTTAAATCTACCAGATAATCCGTGCCGCCCATGAGCTTCAAAAACTCTTCGTCGGAGAAAAATACATCCACCGACCGAGTCATGAACAATACCTGGATCGTACTGAGATTCGTGGAATCCACATCGGTATCTGAATTCGGATCGATCCAGATCGTATAGTTCAGATTCACCACGTCACGCCTGGAGGTCACACCGTGTTCCCGCAGGAAATCCGTAAAATAATCCGGACCGGTGGCTTCGATGTACTCTCCGTCCGTATTCACTGCCATGACTCCCATGACGAAGCTGGTCTTGGTGGCAAAATGTACGATCAGGAAGATCAGAATGACGATTCCCGTTGCCACGCCTATGGTGACCCACAGATAATAGTCCGTAAAATACTGCCATTTTTCAGAAGGAGACAGTTGTTTCCATTGTTCTTTCTGCCGGATACGGTCTTCCTTTTCCAAATTGCTGTCTCCCTTCTGTTTCTCAAATCTTCCATCTGATAACATTCTGCTTTTAATACTATATCAATCTTTAGTATATCAAACTAATTTAATCTTGTATAGCAGACTTTTTAATATATTTTAGGTTTATTATTGTTAAAAATAAACAGAAAAAGCCCTGTCATGCACTGAAATTAACATGACAGAGCTTTGTGTTTTCTATTTCTTCAATCATATAAGAAGGGTAAATGCCTTAGCGGTCCATCTCCGCAATACGCCCGGTGGACTTATGCTCCTTGATGATTCCCTGAATCTCCTTTAAGTCGGTGCACAGCAGGTCACCGGGGATGGTGTTCTTAAGTGCACTGATGGCATTACCGTATTCCAGTGCCCGCTGGTACTCGCCGGGATGTGCCAGCAGTCCGTAGAGGACACCGGAGATATAAGCGTCACCGCTTCCGATACGGTCTACGACTTCGATATCGGTGTAAGGTGCTTCTTCATAATATGTATCGTCCTTGGCACTGTAGATGATAGAACCGAAGGTATGGCGCTTCGGGCTATGTACGATACGCTGTGTGGATGCCACAATAGAGATCGGATATTCTTCCGTGAAGCTCTTCATAATGCTCTTGGCATCGCCTTCCTTCAGGAAAGTCAGGCGTGCGGTATCTTCGGAACAGAAGAAGATATCTACATAAGGCAGAATGGATTCGATGCATTCCTTCGCCTCGGCACCGGTCCACAGGTTCCCACGGAAGTTCACATCAAAGGAGATGATGGCTCCCTGCTCCTTAAAACGCTTGATCATTTCAATTGCGGTTGCTCTCAGTTCGGGGCTCAGTGCCAGCGTAATGCCGCTGGTATGGAAGCAGCGTGTAGCGCTATACAGGCTGCCATCATAATCCGCAACGCTCAGCTTGTTGATAGAGGTATTCTTACGGTCATATACAATACGGGGCTTTCTCGGATAAGCACCATTCTCATAATAGTACACACCCAGTCTGGCGTCCTTGTCATCATCGTATACCAGATAGTCATCGCTGACGCCGCAGAGACGTACACGGTTCTTAATATATACACCCAGGTCATTGGCCGGAAGCTTGGAAATGATACCACAGCGCAATCCCAGCATTGCCGCGCCGGTGATGGCATTCAGTTCTGCACCTCCCGCCTGCTTGCTGAAGCTGTCGCCTCTGGTGATACGCTCGTTATCGGGCGGTGATAATCTCAGCATAATCTCTCCCAGGGAGAGCAGATCAAATTCCTTCTTCTCAGTCAGTTCCATAATATAAACTCCCATCTGTTTATTTTGCCTAATGCTTTATCAGAGTATCACCATTACTCCTCGCAGAGCGTGCTGAAACCCCTTACATTTTTCCTTTACATTTGTACTATATCACAGATAGGCTGTGGCGGTAAAGACACTGGACATTAATTAAAAATTTAACGAATCCACGTATTCAAAATAATCATCTTCACTGGCAAATAAAATATATTCGTTCTCCACATATCCCATATATCCGCTGGCTGTTACATAACCTTTCATAAAATACCTCCTTATCAGAAGCCCTTTGTTCACTGTTCTGATAAGAAGGTATCATTTTTACAGTCCTATAAAAATCTCTTAATTTTTCTGCACCGATTCCAGTTCCAGCGCCAGGGATTTCATCTCTTCCAGCAGTTCCTCGGTTTTACCCATCAGAAGTTCCGCATCGGTCTCCACCAGCTCCGTTTTCTTATATTTATAAGTAAAAAACGGATTGCCATAGGCGGTAAAGCTAAGATTTTCTCCATGTTTTTTCAAAAATGCGGGGATTTTCAGCGGATCTATCCCTGCATCCGGTCGGAAGTTGAATGTGATCCGGCCGTTCTTGCCCTTGATCTCCGTCATGTCCAGTGCGTGTGCCGCCATACGGATCAGCGCGATCCGAAGCAGATTGTCCACCGCCTTGGGGATATTGCCAAAACGGTCTAACAGTTCATCCTTCATCTCATCCCGCTCTTTTATGGTCTCGATACCGGCGATACGCTTGTAAATGTCCAGCTTCTGCGTCTCATTCACAATGTATTCCGCAGGAATATAAGCATCCACATCCAAGTCGATCACCGTCGTGAAATCCACCGTCGTGTGGACTCCTTTCAGGTTCTGCACCGCTTCATTCAACATCTTGCAGTACAGATCGTATCCCACAGCTTCCATATGTCCATGCTGGCTCATCCCCAGCAGATTCCCGGCACCGCGGATCTCCAGGTCACGCATGGCGATCTTGAAGCCACTGCCCAGATCCGTGAATTCCTTGATCGCCGCCAGCCGTTTCTCCGCTACTTCTTTTAACATTTTATCCCGCTTGTACATCAGAAAAGCATACGCATTTCGGTTGGACCGACCCACGCGTCCCCTGAGCTGGTAGAGCTGGGACAGCCCCAGGTTATCCGAGTCATGGATGATCATGGTGTTTACATTGGAGATATCCAGTCCTGTTTCGATAATCGTAGTGGACACCAGAACATCAATCTCCCCGTTGATGAAATCAAACATGATCCGCTCCAGCTCATGCTCCTTCATCTGCCCATGGGCATAAGCCACGTTAGCCTCCGGCACCAGCTTCGCGATCTGTGCTGCAATATCCGCGATATTGTTCACACGATTGTAGACATAGTAGACCTGTCCGCCCCGCGCCATCTCCCGGACGATCGCCTCTCTGACCAGCTCATCATTGTATTCACAGACGAAGGTCTGGATCGGCAGTCTGTCGTTGGGTGCCTCCTCTAACACGCTCATATCCCGGATACCGATCAGGCTCATGTGCAGCGTACGGGGAATGGGTGTTGCCGTTAATGTCAGCACATCCACGTTCTCTTTTAATTTCTTGATCTTCTCCTTATGAGCCACGCCGAAACGCTGCTCCTCATCGATGATCAAAAGCCCCAGATCCTTGAATTTCACATCCGCCGACAATACTCTGTGGGTTCCGATGACGATATCCACCATACCCTTTTCCAGATCCTTTACTGTCTTTTTGATCTCCGAAGGCGTGCGGAACCGGCTCATCAGGGCAATATTGACCGGGAAATCCTTCATTCTCTGCACAAAAGTGTTGTAATGCTGCTGCGCTAAAATGGTGGTGGGCACCAGGTATACCACCTGTTTGCCCTCCTGCACTGCCTTGAAGGCAGCACGGATGGCGATCTCGGTCTTACCATATCCCACATCTCCGCAGATCAGACGGTCCATGATCCGGTGGCTCTCCATATCCGCCTTGGTATCCGCGATGGCATTCAGCTGATCCTCCGTCTCCTCGAAAGGAAACATCTCCTCGAACTCCCGCTGCCATACGGTATCTTTTCCGAAGGAATAGCCCTCGCTCTGTTGGCGGACCGCATACAGCTCCACCAGATCCTTTGCCACGGCGCTGACCGCGCTGCGCACCTTGGTCTTGGTGTGCTCCCATTCCTTGCCGCCTAATTTATTCAGCTTCGGCTTCTTCGCCGCATCGGCGGAGGCATATTTCTGAATTACATCCAGTCCGGTAGCGAGAATGTACAGATTGCCGCCATCCCGGTACTCGATCTTCAGGTAATCCTTAACAACTTTGTCTACCTCTACCTTCTCGATGCCTTTGTATATCCCCAGTCCGTGGGTCTCATGCACCACATAATCACCGATCTTCAGGTCGTTGAAATCATTGATCTTCTGCCCCTGGTAGAGTTTTTTCTTTTTTTTCTTGCGCTTCTCCGCCCCGAAAATATCGCTCTCGGACAGCACCACGAATTTCAGCCACGGGTATTCAAATCCCTTATTCACATGACCGTAATAGGTCAGAATCTCTCCGGGCTGTACCTCCCGCATGGGGTCTTCCGTGTATATCGCTGTCAGTCCTGCATCCTCGGAATTACGCAGATCCTCCGCCAGGCGCTTTGCTCTGGTACGGGAACCGGACAGTAACAGCACCCGGTAGCCGTTCTTTTTATATTTCTTCAGATCCTTGACCAGGGATTCAAAGCTGTTGTTATAGGGGGCAATGTTGCGGGCTGCAATATCCATATGTTTTTCCGTCCGAAAATACCCGTACTTTGTCTCCATAGTCGCAAGTGTCACCACAGCATTTTTCTCTAATGTTGCCGCTACCTGCTCCCCGCTGTATAGAATATTCATCTGTCCCGGCAGCACATAACCTTTTCTCGCACGCTGCTCCATGCTCTCTCTGAATTCCAGCTCGATGGCATCCGCCTGCTCTTTCACTCGCGCCGGCTCATCAATGAAAAAAGCCAGAGATCGTCCTGCCATATCTGCCAGCAATTCCGGCATGGTTACGGTATCTTCATAAAAATAACGGATGTAACCCTCCAGATTGATCTTGCTCTGGAACTCCAGCAGCTGTTCCTTCAGCTCGCTTACCTGAGTGGCGATCCTGTGGGCTTCCTCCGGCTGGTGGGCATCCCGGAAGACTTTTTCCTGTTTTACTGCTTCTTTTTCCAGCTTCGCGATACCCTTATGAATCTGTTCCTCTGACAATACAAACTCCGTCGCCGGGTAGACCGTGATGCTCTCCAGCTTCTCAATGGAACGCTGGCTTAAGATATCGAAGCTGCGGATGGATTCCACTTCATCCCCCCACAATTCAATACGGTAGGGATTCTCCTCCGTCAGATCAAAAATATCTACGATGCCGCCGCGGATGGAGAACTGTCCCGGGCTCTCCACCTGGTATGCCTTCTCATATCCCATTGCCACCAGTCTGGATGCCAATTTGCTCTCATCCAAGCTTCCGCCCCGTTCGGTGCGGATAATATCCTGCTCCTGCCACAATACCTGAGGTGTCATCAGTGCCGCGTAAGTGGTGACGATGGTGACAGGCTTGCCCTCCACGACTCTGCGCAAGGTCTTGATCCGCTCCTGCACCAGCTGATTACCATGAATATCTGCCTGGAAAAAGATCAGGTCCTTTGCCGGATAAAGCATGACATTTCTGTCATAAAAGCGGTATTCCTCGTAGATTTCCTTGGCTTTTAAGTCATTATAAGTAACGATGACCTTGTATTTCAGGCCATCGCTGAGTCCGTAGATCATGTGAAGTTTCTGTGAGTCCACGCAGCCGGACAGAGCGATGGTTCCCTTTCCCTGTCTGACGTTTTTACGGATCTCATCATATTCCGCCAGTTCTTTCAATGGCGCAAGTAGTGCCTGCATTTCTTTTTCCTCTTAAATTTAATGACCGTTACGCTTTCTTACTGTTAAAATGGTTCATGGCAGCATCCGCGCTCTCGGTGATGATCATGCGGATCGCTTCTGCGGCAGTCTTCGTCGCTTCATCCATGACGGTACGTTCTTCCGAAGGGAAATGTCCCAATACATAATCTGCCAGGTCATAATTCTTCGGTTTCTCACCCACACCCATACGTACGCGGGTAAAAGTATCATGCCCTAACATCTTAATGATATTCTTGAGTCCATTATGCCCGCCGGCGCTGCCTTTTTTGCGGATGCGGATCTGTCCCACATCCAGACTGATGTCGTCAGAGATCACGATCAGCTCTGTCGTATCGTCCACCTTATAATAGTCTACGATCTCCCGGATGCTCTCTCCGCTCAGGTTCATGAAGGTCTGTGGCTTTGCCAGGATCACCTTCTGCCCTGCCACGTAGCCCTTGCCGATCAGTGCCTTATGCTTGCTCTCCATGACGGCAATATTTTCTTCCTCTGCTAATCTGTCTATGACATCAAAACCGATATTATGTCTCGTATTTTCATATTCTTTGCCGGGATTCCCCAGCCCTGCGATAATATACATAGCTCTCTCCTTACTTTCTTGCATTCAATGCACTATCTTATATTTTCGCATTTTTGCAGAAAAAAAGCAACTGTTGCAGTTGCTTTTAACGTTTCAGTGCACCCCAGCCGGAATCTTCATCCCAGCCCGGTTCACAAATGTCTTCTGCGCGTTGTTTTAACTGTTCCAGTACAATGGCGCTGAGATTCTCAGATCTCTCACGCAGGTCCGGCTGTTCCGTCAGGATCCTGGCGACAATACCGGTCACGTACGCTGCCGCATAGGATGTCCCCGTCACGGATGTCCGTTCTCCCTCCATAGCTGCCGCAGGAAGCTCTTCTCCCGGTGCCACAAAGTCGATATCATCTCCTCTTTGGGAAAAATCAGAGACCTGCCCCTCTTCGTTCACGCTCCCCACACAGATCACGCCGTCGTACGCTCCCGGATAGTAAATATTGTCCGGGGCTGTCAGGTTCGCATTCCCCGCGCAGGTAATCACGATCACGCCCCGCTTCAACGCATATTCCACAGCTTCCCGCAGAGAACTGTCGTCTGTGGTCGAGGCTGAACTGATGTTGATGATATCGCAGTGAAACGTGTCCACTGCCTCTCTGATCATCTCTCCTACCATCGCCGCATCCGTATTCTCAGTTCTCCCCAGGTAATCCGCCGCGCAATACACCAACGGGATCAGCACTGCGTGCGGGCAGATCCCTTCCACCCCGGCAGCCTCACTTCCTACAATGATAGATGCCACCGCCGTACCATGCCCGATCGTGTCCTCTGTATCAGAAAGGGGCTTGATTCTGTTCAAGCCCCCTTCGAGAGATTCGGGATCGATCGCCGCAGTGGAAATACCGGAGTCCAAAATAGCAATGCGGACAGGTGTCTGTCCGACCGCTGTCTGGTCCGAAGCCTCCGTCTCCGCGGTGGTCACAATCTCCATGACGGTTGCCACCTCTGTGATCTGTCCTGTGGCTGTAGTGCCACAGGACGATAACAGGAGACTTCCCAGAAGAAGAATGAGGCACCATTGCTTTCGTTTCATTCCTTGCATCCCTGTCTTTCTGTTAGATTGTTAAGGCGTAGTCCAGGTCACAGTTTGGTCGGTGTAGTAGCCTGTAATCTTTGCATAAGCATACGACAGGTTTCTACTCGCTGCCCAGGCATTACCCTGCGCCGTGCCTGCACTTGCTTTTCCACTACCATTGACGATAGAGATATCACCGTTACTCTCAATTCCATAGCTGTTTCCCATGCTTGCATTTCCTCCGGTTGCGGTTACTTTTGCACTAGCTGCTATAGTCACTTTATCTGATGCATAAATTCCGCTGGAGCTCTGCGCATTCTGACCTGTTGCAGTCAATGTTACACTATGTATCACAAGTGCTCCTGCTACACTAATACCATGGCTTATGGCACCTTTGCCTCCGGTAACGGTCAGACTGCCGGATCCCTGTATCCATAAATCGCCGCCTACGTAAATACCGCAGTTCCATGCAGTGTCTGCTGTATTTGTGCTGGTGCTTGTAACCTTATTGGTTCCTTCAAGTACAATTTTCAGACCGCTTCCCGCATAGATTGCTCCTGTTGCATTAGCGGAAACCTGCCCATACGATATCGTTGCATTTTTCAGAGTAAGGACACCATCTACCAGCTTGACATTATAGTTGGTCTCATCTCCTCCTTGCGTTACTCTACCATACGTATCTGTTTTTGCATAAACCGCCGTAGAAGAAGATTCCAGTACTACATTTCCTACCCTTACAGAGTTGTCTTTAGACCACTGGGCATATAATGTCTGTGTTCCTGCCGTTGTCATCTTCGTAGTTGCTGCAATCTGATCTCCGGCAGTACTTGAGGTGTACCAGCCCTCGAAAGCATAACCGGCTCTGGTAGGTATCTCTCCCGGAAGCTTATAATTTGCATCATAGGTCTGATCAATCCTCTTATCTGTCGTACTATCTGCAAAGTTTCCGCCATTTGCGTTAAACGTTACCATATAGGTATTTGCCGTCCACTGCGCATACAGGGTCTGATCCGCTGTCAGAGTTACCTTTGTCTTCTCAGTTACTTTGTTGCCTCCGCTGCTTGCGGTGTACCAGCCGTTAAAGGTATAACCGGTTCTACTGGTTACGGGCAAACCACCATAGCTAAAATCATAAGTCACGTGAATGGGACTTACCGATGTAGGAGTACTGCTGCCGCTTCCCTGATTCGTATCGAAGCTTACCGTGAACGTCTTTGCTGTCCAGTGGGCATACAAGGTAATGTCCTCGGTGATGTTGACTGTATTGTCAGCGATAATTGCTGTTCCATCTTCTTTTGCGGTATACCATCCGGCAAAATCATAACCGATTCTGGTTGCGGCAAGCAGGGTTCCGTAGGTACTTCCGTAAGTCACTTTCTTGGAGGTTGAATCTGTCATCATGTTTCCTCCATTTGCATCGAAGCTTACCGTGTAGCTCTGTGCTGTCCATACCGCATACAGATGCAGCACTCCGCCCTGCATAACTACCAGGTTCCGTACGTTCGCCTGGTCTGCATATTCTACCTCTGTTGCTGTGTCTGTTAATGCCCAGCCCTTAAAGGTGTAACCGGTTCTAGTGTACTGATTCTTGCTTAATGCCTTTGCTGCCTCATCATAAGTGAAGCTCTGTTCTGCCATCGGACTTCCGGTACCACCGTTTGCATAGAAAGCAACAGTATAAGTATTTGCCTCCCATACAGCATACAGGGTTACCGTACTGCCTTCGGTGTCTGCCAGATTGCTCACGCTTTTCTGGTTGTCATAATCCTTTGTTTTGGCAGCGGAGGTCTTAGACCATCCCAGGAAATGATAGCCGGTCTTCGTATAACCGTTCGGGCTCAATGCAGCTTCCGTATCATAGGTCATCTGCTGATCTTCCATGCTTCCGTCGGCTCCATTGCCATTAAATACTACCGTATAAGTAATGGGCCTCCATACCGCATACAGGTTCACAATTCCTCCCTGCTCTGTGGTAAGGCTGCTTACGCTTGCTTCATCCGCGTATATTACATCACCGGCAATTTCCTCAGGGGTCCAGCCGACAAATGCATAACCGGTCTTGGTGAAGCTGTTCGTACTTAACTGCTTTGTCTCTCCATAGACAAATTCCTCTGCATCCATGCTGCCGGATCCGCCGTTGGCGTTAAAGCTCACCTGATAGCTATTGGCTGTCCAATGTGCATACAGCGTAGTATCTCCTGCCTTATTCCAGTCTGCTGCACTGCTTCCGTCTGCATTGTAATACTGTGTGCCGCCCTCTGCCTGATCATAATATCCGGCGAACTGATAGCCTGCCAGAGCAGGTACTGTGATCGCAGGCATTGCACTGCCATAGGTTGCCTGTACATTGCTGTCTCCACCGGCTCCGCCCCGGAGATCAAACGTTACATTGTAAGTATTCGCCGACCATCCGGCACGAAGTTCGGTAGTGCCTGTTACAACATCCGTTCCGAAATCCCAAAGTCTGGAAGGTTCCTCCGTGATATACCATCCGGTGAAGGTATAACCCGCTTTCACCGGTGCCTGCGGCTCAGCTACCTTGCCCTGATAAGGGACTTTCACCATCTGATCTTCGGAATCCGTACCGCTGAAGGTCACATCGTATGTATTTCTGCTGTAGTACAGCTTCAATATCAGCGTACCTTCAGCCGGAATGATTCCCGTGCTGTCGTCTGTCAGGATTCCACCGAAAGTAAATCCTGTATAGGTCTTACTCTGTTCTGCTCCCACCGTAACCTTCGTTCCTGTCAATGCGGTTGCTTTCACAGTTTCTGCATCCTCATAATCTTTGCCATCCACAGTCTGTAACATATGATGGATCTCGTAAGTCTGCTCCATCGGAGTCCACAATGCATAGAAGGTCTTGGCTCCTCTGTTGCCTGCTGCGATCTCCGTTACCTTCATACCCGTACCGTCTGCTGTAGTATACCAGCCCAGGAAGACATAGCCTGCCTTCACAGGATCTGCCAGCTTTACCGTATCCTCTGCTGTGTAGGAGGCGGGGTTTGCCTCAGAATTCGCACCACCGTCCAGTTCATAAGTGATCTCATAGGGTTCCGGATTCCACTTCGCATGAAGCACAAGATTCTCCGTCACCTTATCCTTATCAAAGTTCCAGGGAGTCTTACATGCCACATCCTGATACCATCCGTCGAAGACATAGAATTCCTTCTTCAGTTCTGCGGAAGGTGCGGTCAGCCTGGCTCCTGTAATAGCTGTCTCACTGTGAATACCGTCTGTCAGAGCCTCTCCGTTCTCATAAGCGGTACCTCCATTCAAATCATAGCTTACGCTATGCACTCTGGAAGGATCACTCCAGGTAATATCGAGTGTACAGGACAGAGGCTTACTTGTGAAGGACAGAGGTGCACCCTTCCAGGTCAGCGTTACCGTTCCCTTCTCCTCATTGCTGCCATCCTGAATATCCACACTGATGACGCCGTTCTCATACTTGAAGTTGCCGGTGGTCGTGATGTCAAAGTCACCGTACGTATAAGTCTTATCTGTAGTGTTGCCGTTGCGCAGGTTCATATAGGACATGTTCAGTCTGTCCACGGGAAGTGCCACACTGGTGTTAGCTCCCATGTTAATATCCTTGTCGTCCTTTTCCCCTTCTATCGTCTCGTAATGAAATCCATAGACATTCTCTACCGATCCCATATTCCACAACGGCCAGTATTTATCATACAATACCGGAGCATACTTAAATCTGCCGTTGAACGCGGAAGCCAAGAAACGGATCTCCAGATATGCACCCACTTCTAAGAGCATTGCTCCGGATGCACTGGATGTTTTACTGCTGCCAGCCTCCCATCTTGTACTGTAGTAGAAATAACCCCACATCTGTACATAAGCACCGGCTTCTGCCGTGATGCCGATACATGCCACTTTTTTACTGAACAGTCCCGTATAAACCGTCAACCGAATGCCTGCCCGTAGTCCCAGGGTACCCATTACGTACATATCAAACTGGTAGTTCGACTTGGTCAGATCCACGCAGTTACTGCTACTGCTCTTGCTGAATACATTCATTGTAAAGGTATATCTCTTATATACGCTGTACTGGAAACTCATGCCCAGCATGATATTTACCTTGGCAGATACTACGAAATCACCCTGTACACCTACTACAACAATGCCCGCCAAAATTCTGGATTCGTTTGAGAAAATATTTACATTCACCAGGTCGATCCAGTCCGGATTGTTTTCCAGCATGTCAGCATATTTTTCTGCCAGTCCGCCACCTGTGCCGGTGATGTCCTGATTGAAGAATTTATCCTGAGTCTGCATCAGGTTCTTGATCTGTTCGCCAAGGGTATTCCCGGCCACAGAAGACCAGTCAAAGTTATCCTCATCTTTTTCTGCCACGACCGTTGCTGTAATACCTACACCGGTGTAGGAGCCGACATCCAGGTTCGTGGTAATGCTGTAATCCTTAATATAATAGAAAATCCATTTCCTACCCCAGACAGTCTTACCCTTGATATTCAGGTTCAGTGCAATCTCCTGTTCAAAGGTAGCCGCTACCTTCAGTGTCAGCTGATTTTTTCCGGAACCTATTACTACTTTAAAGCTGACCTCCAGCTGCGCACGTGCACCTTTCTGGGATCCGCCCTTCAAATTCTGCAGTTGCCGGCTGATATTTGCTTTCACAGACAGCCCTTCCACGGAGACGCTGTTGCTTGCCATCAGCTGCAGATCGCTCTGCGTAAGTGCTGAGCCATCTTCTCTGGTAAGCGTCAGTTCCTGCAGCCCTCTCTCCTCGGCAATCGATTGCAACTGGTCCGTTGCCAGCGCAACCGTTGCCAGGTAATTAGCTGCTTCCAGCGCAAAACCGCTGTCAATGGCATCCTTCTCAATTTCTTCCTCGATGGACCGTGCTGTTTTTTCATCCATCTCGATATCCATCTCTTCCGTACTGTAGACCGTCATGGAATTCAGTACAGTAGCTTCCGACACCTTTTCATAGGTCAGGATTGTATCCTCTCCGGATACTGTAATTGCCGTAATTCTTCCATAAGTGAGTTCCGTAGCAGTGTCCATACTGCCCTCATAGAATGCAAGATAGTCACCTACATCTACTGTTGTGCTTGCATCCAGTCCCATATCCTGGTACTCACTTCCGGAAAAGTCCAGTTTTGCTGTGTCAATCGTTACAGTGGTGTCACTGTTATCCTCATCATCTTTCACATTTACAGGCAATACATCCGGTGTAAACAGAACATCCTCTGCCTCAGCAACACCGTAATAATAGGTATTTCCATCTATTTTTGAGATGGTCACATAAGCGGCATTTCCGTCATACTGATCTGCTGCTTTGACACCGTCTCCTAATTTCGGTGCTTTTTGACCGTCGTAAATTACAACAGTGGTTCCTACTTCGATCGTCTGATCTCCGTTATAGGTAAAGCTTCCCTTACCATCCACCGTATTTAACTGTGTCATGTCATCATTTACAGATACCGTAAACAGACCGGACAGGTAATCACTGCCCTCTGTATATTTCACTTCAGATTTCGGCAGATAGACCAAATTGCTGTTAAGTTCTAAGTTCTCTTCTTCCTGCATCGCTGTGGTGAAATTATAAAGTCTGACCACAGTAGGTTGTACCTGACTGTCCTCGTAGAAGACATAGCCACCGTCTAACAACTGCAGCTGATAGGTATCACCTGCCTCTAATTCATCGAAAGAAATCGTATACTTTTCGTAGCTTTTCTCATCAGCAGTGAAATTCTCAGGCTCTGAAATTTTTAATGACAGAGACGTATTCTGATCGGCAAGATCATGCAGTTCTGCCACATCTGCACTCTTTTCCGTAGAATTTCCTCCTGCGGGCTTTAATACGGTAATCGTAAAGTTATCTGCATTAACATCCGTTTTAGAGATATAATTATCTTGTCCCCAGGCAACCTCTGTCCCTGTGATCTCCGTAACTTTTGCATATAACGTGGTATTCGCGTTGATTCTGTCACCGCTTCTCACCTGCTTAGTCAGGGCAGAATCATAATACCATGCTTCAAACAGATAACCGGGCACTGACGGAGTTGCCAGTTGATTAATGTCCAGTGTGGAATTTTCTTCCACCATAAGTGCGCTCGGAAGTATAGCATCTGCACTGCTGATTCCTCCGCCCAGTGCAAAATCCACCCGATAGTAGACCGTCTTTGTCGTATTGTTACCGGAGCCATTGTTCGAACTGCTTCCGTTGTTGGTTCCTGAACTTCCACTGCCGGAGCCGGAGCTTCCGCTGTCATTGTTATCCGCTGCTGCGGTCTGCTGAGCCGTCTGACCGACTGCCGGTTTCGCCGCAGGTCTGGTCTGTGCGGTTTTCTTCGGTGTAGCTGCAGGTGCCGGTGTAGCTGCCGCATTTGTCTGGAGCTTAGTATCTTTTACAAAGGTAATGGGAAGATAACCCACTTTTCCATGATAGGCAATCTTGTACCAGGCTCCATATGCTCCGGAGAAATCCTCTTCCCCGTGTTCACTGATGATCTGAACGCTTTCTCCATCCCTGATCTGTTCCGGCTCTCCGTTTGCTACAAAGGAGGGCACCATAAACAGAGGGACATATCCCTTCTTAACTATGTAAGAAGTCTTGCCATCCTCGGAATAGACAGTCAGGTCTGCATCCAGCAGTGCCTGGATTTTCGCTGTGCCCAGTGCTTTTTCGGACGCTGCCTCTCCGTATGTGGATACCTTCGCCATCTCATCCGTGGTAATCGTCTCAGGCAGTGCCAGCGTTGTATATTCCACTACCAGTCTGTCCTCTGACTGCTCCTTTACCGTAAGCTCCACGCCATCCAGTGTGATCGTCACTGATTTTGCGAAGCTCTCGCCATTCTTCGCAGTCAGCGTAACGGTAACGGTATAATACTGATAAGCCTCTAATGTCTTATCTGCCGGGGTCACAGTAATATTCGTTACCTTTCCGTTCATAGTATCAAATTCCAGTTCCGGTTTCTCTCCAGCGGTAAGTAAGAAATTTTCCTCACCCTTACTACTCAGGGTGACCTCATTAACCTCTTCTACCGCCATCACGGTATCCGGTACCGGATCAGATGCCGGTTTCTCTCCGAGACCGCATCCGGAAAGCATACCCACGACCATGGTCAGTGCCAGTATCATAGATAATGCTCTCTTGCATTGCTTTCGTACCTTTTTCATATGTTCCTTCCTCTCTTTGTGCCTTTATGGCAGTTTTAGGACAGTTTTCTACTTATTTTGATTGTACTCTAAAATTTTGCCCAAAACCATTTTTTGCATGAATCGACCCAAATATGTCATGAATCGACCCAGAGGATCTCAGGAGGCTCAATAGTCACCCGAAATTCCCGTTTTGTAAACGAGTTTCACGCTTTTGTTAATCTATCGCTTATAATAAAAATGGAGTGTTACCAAAACGGTAAGCGGTTCACCTTTCGCCAAAATGATGACATTTTGCGAGCTTCCAGTATTATTGGAGGTGATACAGATGGGAAATCTATTGAAAGGTACTCGTACAGACTGCACGGAAACATAAACATCAAAAAAGCAACCGCCCGACCAAGGATTGAGTTGCTTTTTTGATTTCGTCAATAAAACTCACCATTTACAAAAAATTGATGCAAATTGAGTCTAAATTGTACCAGCTCTTGACTTTTTCCGGATTATTGTTATACTAAAACAGTTGCACAGCCCATAAAAACAAGGTCTTACAGGGCTCGCCGATTCCCGGCGTAAAATGAATCGAGTGTTCGTGACCTTCCACTCGTAAATAAAAACTAAAGGAGAAAACAAATGAACAAGAAAGTACTGTACCTCGTACACGGAGCGGTGATCGCTGCTCTCTATGTTGTGCTGACCATGTTAGCCAACGCTCTGGGACTGGCAAATTATGCCATTCAGGTCCGCTTCTCGGAAGCCCTGACGATTCTTCCCGTATTTACCCCTGCTGCCATACCGGGACTTTTCCTGGGATGTATCATCAGCAATACCATGACCGGTTGCATGCTGCTTGACATTATCTTCGGAAGCCTGGCAACGCTGATTGGTGCCTTTGGCACTTATCTGCTGCGTGATAAGAACAAATGGCTGGCTCCTCTGCCTCCCATCATCGCTAACACCATCATCGTTCCTTTCGTGCTGGCTTATGTATATCATTTAGAGGGTGGTATTCCTTATTTTATGCTGACCGTCGGCATCGGTGAAGTGATTTCCTGCGGCATCCTGGGTATGCTGCTTCGCACCGTGTTGCAGAAATATCGCAAATACATTTTTGACGTACAGAAATAATTTCCAGCATTCACAATCACCACCACCCGTCTAACGGGTGGTTTGCTCTGAGGCTATAAGCCTCTGT